>CBDUCW010000047.1:0-11458 GCA_965365745.1 uncultured Trueperaceae bacterium | reverse complement strand
CGCGTCCCGGTCTTCGCCGGCACAAGCGCGGCGGGCACGGACCTGGCCGCGCTGCGGGCCGTCCGCGTCGTCGAAGACGGCGCCGCCGGTCTTCTGCTGGCGCCACCACCGGTGCAGAACGACGACGTGATCGTCGAGCACTACCGGCGCGTGGGCGCCGCCGCCGATGCGCCGATCATCCTCCATGACTACCCGGAGAAGACGGGCATCCGGCTCCGTCCGGCATTGGTCGCCCGGCTGTACGACGAGGTGCCGCAGGTTCAGGTCCTCAAGCTCGAGGACCCGCCGACGGCGCCCAAGGTGTCGGCCATCCGCGCCCTCGGCTGCTCGATCGGGATCGTCGGCGGCCTCGGGGGCACGTTCTTCTTCGAGGAGCTCGAGCGAGGCAGCGACGGCATGATGACCGGCCTGTCGTTCCCGGAGCTGCTCGTCGCGATCCTCGACGCCTACCACGGCGGGAATCGCGAGCGCGCCCGGCAGCTGTTCTATGACGCCTGCCCGCTCCTCCGCTACGAGTTCCAGCCCGGCGTGGGCCTGGCCCTCCGCAAGGAGGTCTACCGCCGTCGCGGAGCGATCGCCACGGCGTTCGTGCGATTCCCGGGCACGCAGATCGACGACGCGATGCGGAGCGAGCTCGACCAGGTCCTCGACTACGTCGACCTCGAATCGCTTCTCTCGAAGGAGACCCCCTGATGGACCTCGGACTCGAAGGCAAACGCGCACTCGTGCTCGCTGCGAGCACCGGCCTCGGTCGCGGCATCGCCACCGAACTGGCTCGTGAGGGTGCTCGGATCGTCATCAACTCGCGCGATCAGGACCGTGCCGACGCCACGGCCGAGGAGATCGCCGCAGCCACCGGTGGCGACGTGCACGGCGTGGCCGGCGACGTCGCCGCCCCAGGCGGTGCCGCGGGCGTGGTCGACGCCGCAGCCGACGCGCTCGGCGGGCTCGACATCCTGGTCTGCAACGCCGGCGGGCCCCCGCCCGGCAACTTCGACGCCCTCGACGACGACGTGTGGGAACGCGCCTGGAATCTCACGCTGATGAGCGTCACGCGCAGCGTTCGCGCGGCGTTGCCGCACATGCGCGATGCGGGCGGCGGATCGATCCTCGCCGTCACGTCGTCGAGCGTCAAGCGGCCGATCCCGAACCTGCTCATGTCGAACGTCTACCGTCCGGCGGTCGAAGCGCTCTGCAAGCACCTGTCGATCGATCTCGGTCCCGACGGGATTCGCGTGAACGTGCTCGCGCCGGGGCGCATCCTGACCGACCGCACGAACGTGCTCGACCGGAACAAGGCCGAGAAGCAGGGGAAGACGCTCGACGAGGTGCGTGCCGCCTCGGTCGCGACGATGCCCCTCGGTCGTCTCGGCGAGGTCGAGGAGTTCGCGCGCGCGGCCGCCTTCCTCGTGAGCGACGCGGCGAGCTACACGACCGGGACCACGACGCTGGTCGACGGCGGGATGGTGCGCTGCCTGTAGCGCCCCCCGATCGACCGATCCTCCGACTTCCGGCAAGGAGCCTCGATGCGCCTCACCGAACGCGAAGCCGACAAGCTGCTGATCCACGTCGCCGCCGATCTCGCGAAGCAGCGACGGGCTCGAGGCCTCAAGCTCAATCACCCCGAAGCGGTCGCCCTGATCACCGCCGAACTTCTCGAGGGCATCCGGGACGGCCGCAGCGTGGCCGAGCTCATGGCGTTCGGGACCACCGTGCTCACGCACGACGACGTGCTCCCCGGGGTGGCCGCGCTGATCCCGGAGATCCAGGTCGAGGGCACGTTCCCAGACGGCACCAAGCTCGTGACCGTCCACGACCCGATCCGCGGCGAGGCGCCCCAGGATGCGGTCGTTCCGGGAGAAGTGCTCGTGGACGACGGCGAGATCGAACTCAACGCGGGTCGTGAGCGCGTCACGCTGCGCGTCGACAACCGCGGCGACCGCCCGGTGCAGGTCGGTTCGCACACGCACTTCGCAGAGGCCAACGCCGAACTCGAATTCGACCGCGCCGCCGCGTACGGCATGCGCCTCGACGTGCCCGCAGGAACGGCGCTTCGCTTCGAACCCGGCGAAGGGCGCGAGGTCGACCTCGTCGCCTTCGTCGGCGAGCGGGTCGTGTACGGCATGAACGCGGCGGTGCAGGGGGCGCTCGACGAAGCGGAAACGACGGCAATCGGTCCTCGACCGACTCCGCTCGAACGGCTTCCGCGGCGCCCGGGCACCCGAGGAGGACGCATGAAGATCTCGCGCAGGGCCTACGCCGACCTCTACGGCCCGACCACCGGCGACCGCGTCCGCCTCGGCGATACCGACCTCGTCATCGAAGTGGAGCGGGATGCCAACACCGATCCCGACCTCGGCGGTGGCGGCTACGGCGACGAAGTCGTGTTCGGCGGTGGCAAGTCGATCCGCGACGGCCAAGGGCAGGGGCAGCGTCCCCGCTCGGCGGGGACACCGGATCTCGTCATCACGAACGCCCTCATCCTCGACCACTGGGGCATCGTCAAGGCCGACGTCGCGGTGCGCGACGGACGGATCTCGGCGATCGGCAAGGCCGGAAACCCGGACGTCATGGACGGCGTCACCGACGCACTCGCCATCGGCCCCGGCACCGAGATCCTGGCCGGCGAAGGCAAGATCCTCACGGCCGGCGCGGTCGACGCGCACATCCACTTCATCAGCCCCCAACAGGCGTGGGAGGCCGTGACGAGCGGCGTGACCACCATGATCGGCGGGGGCACCGGGCCGGCCGAGGGGAGCAAGGCCACGACCTGCACCCCGGGCGCGTGGAACCTGCACCGCATGTTCGAGGCCGCCGAGGGGATGCCGCTCAACTTCGGCTTCCTCGGCAAGGGAAACGCGTCGCGCCCCGAAGCGCTCGAGGAGCAGATCGTCGCCGGTGCCCTCGGCCTGAAGTTGCACGAGGACTGGGGCACGACGCCGTCGACGATCGACGCGGCCCTGCGGGTCGCCGACGCCTTCGACGTGCAGGTGGCGATCCACACCGACACGCTCAACGAGTCGGGGTTCGTCGAGACGACGCTGGCTGCGCTCGCCGGCCGAACGATCCACACGTATCACTCCGAGGGTGCGGGCGGCGGGCACGCCCCGGACATCCTCCGGGTCGTGGCGGAGCCGCACGTGCTCCCGTCGTCCACGAACCCGACGATGCCCTACACCGTCAACACGCTCGAGGAGCACCTCGACATGCTGATGGTCTGCCACCACCTCAGCCGGCGCGTGCCCGAGGACGTCGCCTTCGCCGAGTCGCGGATCCGACCCGAGACGATGGCCGCCGAGGATGTGTTGCACGACATCGGCGCGATCAGCATCCTCGCGTCGGACTCGCAGGCGATGGGCCGCGTGGGTGAGGTCGTCATGCGCACCTGGCAGACCGCGCACGCGATGAAGCGCTCCCGGGGTCCGTTGCCCGAGGACACCGCCCGCAACGACAACCTCCGGGCCAAGCGCTACCTGGCGAAGACGACCATCAACCCGGCGATCGCCCACGGCATCTCGGAGCACGTGGGATCGGTCGAAGTCGGCAAGTTGGCCGACCTCTGCTTGTGGAGTCCGGCGTTCTTCGGCGCCAAGCCCGACCTCGTGCTCAAGGGCGGCTTCGTCGTGGCCTCGTTGATGGGGGACGCCAACGCGAGCATTCCGACCCCCGAGCCGGTGCGCTACCGACCGATGTTCGGCGCCTTCGGCCGCGCCCCCGACGCGCTGTGCGTGCACTTCGTGTCGGCGGCGTCCCTCGAGCGGGGCACGCTCCCCACGCGGCTGCGGCGCGAAGCGCTGGCGGTTTCGAACACGCGCGGCATCGGAAAGCGCGACATGGTGCTCAACGACGCCCTGCCCGACATCGCCGTGGATCCCGACAGCTACCGCGTCACGATCGACGGCCGCGTCATCGAGAGCCCGGCGGCCACCGAGCTGCCGCTCGCCCAACGCTACTTCCTGTTCTGACGACCGCCTCGACTCCCGGAGGACCGATGCCCAACCCGACGCCCACGCCGGCGCCAGCCGACGGCGCCCCGATCCGCGTCACGACCGTCCCGGCCTCGCACGAGTCCGCCGCGTCGCGCTCCGATCTCGCCCGGTCCGAAGAACGGGCCGTCGTCGACCTGCCGATGACCGCCGCCGACCGTCGAAGGGTACGGCGTCGGCTGCAGGCGCCGGACGGAACCGAGTTCCTCCTCGAGCTCCCGACCGGAAGCGTACTCCCCGTCGGCGCGGCGCTTCACGCGGACGACGACACGGTGTACCGCATCACCGCGGCCCCGGAAGACGTGGTCGTGGTGCGACCGCGAACGGTCCGCGAGGCGGCCTTCGTCGGCCATCTGATCGGCAATCTCCACCGCGACGTCGACCTCGCGGGTGACGAGATCGTGGCGCTCTGGGACGCACCGCTCGAAGCACGCCTGCGGGCCGCCGAGCTCGACGTGGTACGCGCCGAGCGTCCCTTCTCCGGCCGCGCCCCGGGCGAACACAGCCACTGATGGTCGACGCCGCCGAGGTGCGCCTGCGCCTGCTTCAACTCCACGACGCGCAGTTCCCGGTGGGCGCCTTCGCGCACTCGAGCGGGCTCGAATCCTATGCCCAGGACGGGATGGGGCCCCGCGAACTGCACGCGTTGCTCGAGGTCCAGATCGAGCGGGGATGGGGTCGACTCGACCTCGCCGCCCTCGCTCTCGCCTGGCGCGATCCGACGCTCTCGGCGCTCGATGCGCTCGGGATCGAACTCGATGCGTGGAAACCGGTCCCGGGACTCCGCGAGACGAGCCTGCGAATCGGACGCCGGACCGCACGGCTGGCGTCCCGGATCTGGCCCGACACGAGCGACCTGCTCGAGCTCGAACGTCCTCACCAGGCGGCGATCGTCGGAGCCTTGTCCCACCGCCTGGGCATCGAAGAACCCGACGCGCTTCTCGGCTTCGCGCACTCGTCGCTCTCGGCGGCGCTCGCCGCCGCCACGCGGTGCATGCCGTTGGGGCCCGAGCGGGCACAGGAGATCCTGGTCTCTCTGCAACCGATCGCGGCCGCCGCCTGCACGCGCGCCGCCCGCGATCCCCGCGCCAATCTGTGGAGCGCCACACCGGGCCTCGATCTCGCCGCCCACCGTCAGACCCACCTCCGCACCCGCCTGTTTCAGTCCTGACCCCGCGAGGAGCTTCCATGACCGCTGCAACTGCCCACGCCCGCCCCGCCAAGATCGGGATCGGCGGTCCCGTCGGTTCCGGCAAGACCGCCCTGCTCGACACCCTGTGCAAGCGACTCCGCGAACGCTACGAACTCGCCGTCGTGACCAACGACATCTACACGTACGAGGACGCGGAGTTCCTGGCGCGCTCCGGCGCGCTTCCGACCGAACGCATCCAAGGCGTGCAGACGGGTGGGTGCCCCCACACGGCGATTCGAGAAGACACCTCGATCAATCGCGAGGCGCTCGAGGCGTTCGAGGCGAAGTACCCGAACCTCGACATCCTGTTCCTCGAGTCCGGCGGCGACAATCTGGCGGCATCGTTCAGCCCCGAACTCGTCGACGTGAGCATCTACGTCGTCGACGTCTCGGGCGGCGACAAGGTCCCCCGCAAGGGCGGACCCGGCGTCACGCGCAGCGACCTCCTCATCATCAACAAGATCGACCTCGCCCCGCTCGTGGGCGCCGACCTCGATGTGATGGAGCGAGACGCCCGCGCCCAACGCGGCGCCATGCCGCAGGTGTTCACCGACCTCAAACACGGGATCGGCGTCGACGAGGTGATCGAATGGATCGTCCGTGACGTGCTGTTCGAGGAGATCGCAGCCTGACCCTTCCCGAACCACCGACCGATGCAGACCGGCGATCGACGGGCTTCCTCTCGATCGAATTCGCCGCGGGCGCCCGCGGCACGCGTGTCGCGCGCCAGGAAGCCCGCGCACCGCTTCGTGCGCACCGGGCGTTCCCGCTTCCCGGCGGCGAGGCGTTGCTTCAGCTCGTGCACATCGGACCCGGATTGCTGGCGGGCGACCGGGTCGATCTGGACGTGCAGATCGGGCCGGGCGCGCGAGCGGTCATCGTCGCGCAGAGCGCGACGAAAGTGCACCGGATGCCGACGGAAGCTTTCGCGGAGCAACGTGTGCGGATTCACGTGGCAGCCGGAGGAAGCTTGGAGGTCCACCCCGGTCTCGTCATTCCGTTCGCGGGAAGCGCCCTCCGTCAGACGGTCGACGTCGATCTCGCGCCGGGAGCGAGGTTCGCCTGGCTCGAACGATGGGTCACAGGACGCGACGAGGGCGACGCCGTGGAGGGAGGGCACGGATTTCGCACGCTCTCCTCTCGGTTCTCCCTGCGCGTCGACGGCGTCCTTCGCTATGCCGACGCGCTCGAGCTCGACGGGACCGAAGGCTCCCCCTTCGGCATCCTCGACGGTCGTCGCTGCCTCGCGACGGGGGTCTTCGTCGGAGGGGGCGCACTGCCCGCGACCTCGGGCCACGAGGGTCTTGCCGTCGGCTGCTTCGATGCCGATATCGCCGGCCACTACGTCCGGTGCCTCGGCGACGATGCCCTCGCCGTCCGACGGGCGACGGAGTCGGTCGGTGCGGAGTGGCGCGCGAACTCGGGGCACGCCCCCCTCGCCCTCCATCGCTACGGGTCCTAGCCCGCAGGTGGAATCGGCACCTCGGGATCGGGTGCCTGCGGCTCGAGCAGCGGCGCGCCCTCCGGCGTCGCCAAGAAGGCCTGCAGGGCCGCCAGGGCGAAGGGATCGACGCCTTCGCCCACATCGCGCCCGATCAGCTCGAGCGCCTGCTCGGGCGCGAGCCCGTCGCGATACGGACGCGACGCGGTCAGAGCCTCGAACTGATCGGCGACGGCGAGCAGCCGCACCTCGATCCCGAGGTCGGCGTCGGCGCGGCCGTTCGGATAGCCGCCGCCGTCGAGGCGCTCGTGGTGGGCCCCGGCGATCGGCGCCAGCGCGCGGAAGGGCGCGACGCGCTCGAGGATCCGCTCGCTGTGCGCCGGATGCATCCGGATCTCCTCGAACTCGGCCTCGCTGAGCCGCCCGGGCTTGTCGAGGATCAGGTTCGAGACGCCCAGCTTGCCGATGTCGTGCAGCAGGGCGGCACGACGGAGTCGCGTGCGCTGCCTCGGCGTGAGCGCCTCGCCCGATGCGAGGTGGTCGGCCGCGCCGAGCGCGAGGCTGCGCACGCGCTCCGAGTGCCGGTAGGTCCAGGGCGATTTGGCGTCGATGACCCGGGCGAAGGCCTCGGCCACGGTGTCGAGGCGTTCGTCGCTGAGCCGGAGGCGGAGGGAGGCGGGCTCGAGTCCGGCCACGCGGGCCTCGAGGCCCCGGTCCTCCAGCGCCTCCCAGAAGCCGTCGCGTGCGGCGGCGCGCACGAGCGCCTCGACCAGCACGGGGTCGAACCAACGCCCGCTGCGTTCCCGCGCCATGTCGAGCGCGCGGGCGGGCCCGTGCGTCGAGAAGAACACCTCGGCCGTCTGCGCGAGCCCGAGGATGCGGCCGAGCAGCGGAATGGCCTCCCCCTCGACGCCGTAGGGGTGGCCGCGCCCGTCCCAGCGCTCGTCGAGCGCGCGGATCGCCTGCGCGGTGCGCTCGCTGAAGCCCATCTGCCGTGCGATGTCGGCGCCCCGCTCGCAGCGCACCTCGACGAGCGCCGCGCGTCCGCCGTAGCGACCGAGGCTGACGTCGAGGATGTGCTTGAGGCGCTGCAGCGGTGGCGAGCCGGTGCCGGCGTTCTCGAGCACGAAGCGGGTTCCCTGGCGCAGATCGTCGAAGTCGACGACCTTGACGCTGCGCTTGACGCGCAGATCGTCGGCTCCGAAGGCGTGCCGGATGCGCGCGGCGTTGGTCGAACAGCCCAGGTCCTTGAGCAACAGTGCGTAGTACAGGTCGCCCAAGGCCCCGTCGTCGAGCCCGAGCTCTCGGCCCACGCCCATCCCGATGAGGCAGGTGCGCATCGCGTGGCCTTCGGGTTGCCCCTCGGTGATGTCGAGCGCGTAGGTCATCGCGGCGACGACGTCCGAGAGGCGGAGCGCGTCGCCGGTCGCCGGCATGGCCGGGCCGCTGCCGGCGCTCGCTGCGCCGGCGTCGACGGTCGTATCGACCGATGGGTTGGGCACGCTGTCGGTCACGCGGGCGGTCCCTTCTGCGGGAATCGACGGTACGCCGTCGGCCGCGCGGCGGCCGTGAAATCGTCGCCCTGGCCCTCGCCTCCCGCGGCCTCGCGCTTCGGCCCGAGCCCGCCGAGCGACCTGCGGCCGGGCGGCCGGGCCCGGGCGGTGCCGCTGCCCGAGGCCTCCGCGGACTCCTGACGTAAGCTTGGTCCACGCCCCCCGGGCTCGCGCGTGGGCCCGGACGTCTGCCGCGCGGGCTCCTTCGATGCGAACCCGCGACCGCCGGAACCCCCGAGAGGATCGATTCCATGCTTCGATTCGCCGCCGCTCCCCTCCTCGTCATCGCACTCGTCGTGGGTCTCGCCGGGTGCGCGCCGGCCACCGATCCGCTCGCCCCCGAGCCCTTCGTGTTCGCGGCCGAGGGCGACGACGTCGTCGAGGCCGTACTCGAGGCCGTCGACGACGCCGATCCGGTCCCGCCCTTCGTCGCCGTCTACGAGCGGAACATCTTCGGAACCGCCGTTCGCTCCGGCGACTACCAGGCCAGCAACCGCTGGGCGGTGGTCGTCGAGGACGTCCGCGGCTCGACCACGACGATCTTCGCCTCGGCGACCAGCCTCGGCGCAACGCTCAACGTCGTGGGGGTCCCCACCGGACCGGCCGAACCGGTGATCCACACCGTGTCGGTCACCGTGACCGCCGAGTCGAGCGTTCGCACGGTCGTGACGATCGAGGGCTCGGAGGGTCCTCCGGGAACCCCGGGCGCCGCCTCGATGGTCGTTCATCTCGCGGAGTCCCTGACGGCAGCCTTCCCCTTGGTCGACACCGAGTAGAGCCCTACGCTGCCACCGCAGGAGCCCGTGCTGCACGGGCTCCTGCGGTGGCTTTTGTCCCTGGTCCGGGGCCCCGACGCGGGCGTACGGTGGGTCGAATCGCGAACGGGGCCGACGAGCGAACCGCGCCCGCCGACAGCTGAAACGCCCCGTCCAGAACAGGGGCACCATGAACAGCCACACGCGCCACCACAAGATCGTGATCGTGGGCGGCGGCAGCGCCGGGATCACCGTCGCCGCCCGCCTCCACCGCGCGCGCAACAACCTCGACATCGCCATCGTCGAGCCGTCTGCCAAGCACTACTACCAGCCGCTGTGGACGCTCGTCGGCGCCGGCGTGGTCGACAAGGAGATCACCGAGCGCGACGAGAAGGACTTCATCCCCAAGGGCGTGCGCTGGATCCGGGACCGCGTCGTTTCGCTCGATCCCCAGACGAAGCGCCTCTCGCTCGACAAGGGCGGGGTGCTGACCTACGACGCCCTCGTCCTCGCGCCCGGCATCGTCGTCGACTTCGACGCGATCCCCGGACTGCGCGAGACGATCGGCGCGAACGGCGTGTGCAGCAACTACGCCTTCGACCAGGCCGACTACACCTGGGAGACCCTGCGCACGCTGGAGCGCGGCCGCGCGATCTTCACCAACCCGAGCGGCCAGGTGAAGTGCGGCGGCGCGCCGCAGAAGATCATGTACCTCGCCGACGACCACCTGCGGCGGCGCGGCGTGCGCGATGCGGTCGAGGTCGTCGGGGCCTTCGCCGGTACCAAGATGCTCGGCGTTCCCGAGATCAACGCGACGCTCGAGAAGATCGTCGCCGAGCGTGACATCCACATGCGCTTCCACCACGAGCTCGTGGCGATCGACGGACCGAACAAGGTCGCGACCTTCCGGCACACGCAGACCGGCGAGGCGATCGAGATCGCCTTCGACATGATCCACGTCACCCCGCCGATGCACGCGCCCGACTTCGTGGCGACGAGCCGGCTCGCCGTCGCCGAGGGCCCGCACCGGGGCTTCGCGCACGTCGACATCCACACCCTGCAGAGCGTGGACTTCCCCGACGTGTTCGCCCTCGGCGACGTCGCCGCGCTGCCGACCGCCAAGACCGGAGCTGCGGTGCGCAAGCAGGCCCCGGTCCTGGTGAAGAATCTGCTGGCGCAGCTCGACGGCGCCGCCCCCGAAGCGAGCTACGACGGCTACTCGTCGTGCCCGCTGGTCACCGGGTACGGCAAGCTCGTGCTGGCCGAGTTCACCTACGGAAACGCGTACAAGCCGACGTTCCCGATCGACCAAACCAAGGAGCGCCTCGACATGTACCTTCTCAAGCGCTACCTGCTGCCGCCGATGTACTGGCACGGCATGCTGCGCGGACGGATGTAGGGGGCCCGCGATGGACGCACTCGTCGCTGCGCTCCGTGAACCCTGGCCCTGGTGGGTCGCCGGACCGCTGATCGGGCTCGTCGTTCCGCTCCTGCTCGTGCTCGGCAACAAGGCCTTCGGCGTCAGCGCGAACCTGCGCCACGCCTGCGCCATGGTGCCCACCGACGTGGACTTCTTCCGCTACGACTGGAAGAAGCAGGGGTGGCACCTCGCCTTCGCCCTGGGAATCATGCTCGGCGGCTTCGCCACCGTGATCTTCCTGATGAACCCCGAGCCCCTCCGGGTCGCGGCGTCGACGCAGCAGGACCTCGCCGGGCTCGGCGTCGCGACCGACGGAGGCTACGCCCCCGCCGCGCTGTTCGGGCTCTCGGCGCTGTTCACCTGGCGCGGGCTGCTCCTGATCGTCGGCGGCGGCTTCCTGGTCGGCTTCGGGGCGCGCTGGGCCGGCGGCTGCACGTCGGGGCACGCGATCCACGGGCTCGCGACGCTTCAGCTGCCGTCGCTGGTCGCTGTCATCGGCTTCTTCGCGGGCGGCTTGCTCGCCACCCACCTGGTGCTGCCGCTGCTCTTCGGAGGCCTGCCGTGAACCGCACGGCGACCGCTTCGACGCCCGCGGCCGTGCGGCACGCTCCCGGCGCGTGGGGTACGGTCCGCCGCGCCTTCCACCCCGAACTCACCCTGCTGCGGACCATGACGCCCTACCTCGGCGCCGGCCTGGGCTTCGGCATCGTGCTGATGAAGTCCGAGGTCGTGAGCTGGTACCGCATCCAGGAGATGTTCCGCTTCCAGAGCTTCCACATGTACGGCGTGATCGGCAGCGCGGTCGTGGTGGCGATGGTCTCGGTCTGGCTGCTTCGCCGCTTCGGCGTGCGCGCGCTGGACGGCAGCGAGATCACCGTCAGCGACAAGGACCGCACCTGGCCGCGCTACATCCTCGGCGGCACCGCCTTCGGCCTCGGCTGGGGCCTGGTCGGCGCCTGCCCCGGGCCGATGCTCGCCCTCGTCGGCGCCGGCGCCGCGACCTTCGGCGTCGCCGTCATCGCCGCCATCTTCGGGACCTACGCCTACGGGCGCGTCCGCAGTCGCCTGCCGCACTAGCCCCCCGCGATTCTCCGTCGGGCACCGCGGACAC
>CBDUCW010000046.1:0-11545 GCA_965365745.1 uncultured Trueperaceae bacterium | reverse complement strand
CGTAGCGCGCGACGCCATCGTGGACGGTGCTGCCATCGAGCCCGGAGACGTACTCCTCGGCCTGCCGTCCGGCGGGCTGCAGACCAACGGCCTGAGCCTGGCGCGTGCCGTGCTCGACGGGCGCTACGACGACCCCGCCCCGACCGGGAGCGGCGCCGCGACCGTGGGCCAGGCCATGCTCGCCGGCCACCCGTCCTTCTACGAGCCGATCCGTCGCCTCCTCGACGAGGCCGACGCGCACGGGTTCGCCCACATCACCGGCGGAGGCATCCCGGGCAACTTGCCGCGGATCCTCCCCGCCGGCTGCGGGGCCCGCCTGGATCCGACGGCGTGGCCGGAGCCGTGGATCTTCGGGCGCATTCGCGAACTGGGCGCGGTCGACGAGGACGAGATGCGACGCGTGTTCAATCTCGGCGTCGGCATGATCGCGGTCGTCGCTCCGGAGCGCATGCGCGCGGCCCAGCGCGCCGTGCCCGAGGCCGTTCCGATCGGGCGGGTCACCGCAGGCTCGGCGATCGAGTTCGTCGAGGGCTCGTTCGGCGCGGCGTAGCGGGGCTCGCAGCCGTTCTCCGTTGCGGGTGGAGCGGAGAGGCGGTGGGTGGGCGTCCTTGTGGTGAGCTTGTTGTCTAGTTCACGTAATCTTCGTGCGTGAATTCCTTCCCGCACGTATTCTGTTTCGCAGACCGATCGCCACGCAGCGACGCGCCCCGAGGCGTGGCTCGCCTCGGGGCGCGGGGGCGTCGTCGGTTCGTCGCGCGCGTCCTAGTTGCCGGTGTTGCCGGTGATGCCGCGAACGTCGAGCAGGAAGTTGCTGTCGGAGGGCAGCATGATGGTCTGAATGCTGGGCGCGAGCCGCTGGGCGACCTCCAGCTGGATGATCTCCGGATTCTCGCGAATGGCTTCCCCGCGGAGCGACAGGGCCTGGGCCTCCCCTTCGGCGCGAGCGATGGCGGCGTCGCGCTCGCCCTCCGCCTCGATGACGACCCGCTGCGCCGCGATCTGGGCCTGCTGGCGCCGGTTCTCTTCGACCTGCACCTGCTGTTCGGCCGCCTGCTTCTCCTCGATCGCCTGCGTGATCGACGCCGGGATGCGGATGTTCCGGAGCAGCGCGTCCCGCAGCAGGATGTTGTTCTCGTTGAGCTGCGCTTCGAGCTTGGTGGAGATCTCCTGCTCGAGCGCCTGACGCTGCGTGCCGATGAGGTCCGCGGCGTTGTAGTTCGCGATGGCGAGGCGCACCACCGAGCGCACGATCGGACGGATGATCTGCTCCTCGTAGTCGATCCCGCGCTCCTGGTAGATGCGGGCCGCCTCGTTCGACTGGATCTGGTAGCGGACCGTGGCTTCGGTGGCGATCTGCAGCCCTTCGTTCGACAGCGCGGGGATGTCGTCTTGGTTCTCGAAGTTCACGGTCGTTTCGCGAATGCTCATGTAGGTGACGCTCTGCAGGAACGGAACGATCGGGTGGAAGCCTTCCCCGAGCTCGTTCTCCTGCACCCCGCCGAAGACGTTGAACACGACGCCGACGTTGCCGGCGGGCACGACGACGAAGGCCTGCGACAGCAGCGCGATCAAGAGGCCGGCGACGATGGCGGCGCTCCCGCTCGAGCGCATCTGCGGCTGCTGGCCTTGCGTACCTTGGACGAAGAGGGCGATGCCGAGGATGGCGATGGCAAGTCCGATGAGGACGATCAGTGTCATGCGGTGTACCTCCGCCCCGGAGTCTACCGAGGCGGGCGGCCGCTGCGGTCGGGCAACGCGCCGACGCGGCCCGTCCCGGCCAGCGGCCGCATGCCCGTGTTAGGCGGGCGGGTCCTCGCGGCTGCGAAAGATGCCCATCGAGTCGGTGATCGTGTGGCGCGCCCCCGCCTCGGTCGCACGCCCGATCTCGAGCGGGAGCTCGACGCGGAACACGGTGCCTTCGCCGATCCGCGACTCGACGCTGACCTGACCGCCGTGCTGCGACACGATCCAGCGCACGATCGCGAGGCCCAGTCCCGATCCGTTGCCGCGCGTCGAGCGGGCCCCGTCGACGCGGTAGAAGCGATCGAAGAGGTGCGGGATGGCGCTCTCGGGGATGCCGGGCCCGTTGTCGAGCACCTCGAGCTCGACGTGGTCCCGCTCGCGCCGAAGGCCGATCGACACCCTCGAGGCCCCCGCATTGAGCGCGTTCTGGACCAGGTTGAGCAGCACCTGCTTGAGGCGAGCCGGATCCCCCTCGACCACGACGTCCTTGTCGGGCGTATGGACCTCGATCTCGGTGGCCCCGGCCATCGGCGCCACCTCCATGTGCACGGCTTCGACGATCTCCGTGAGGTTGGCCGGTTCGGGGCTGATCGCGAAGCCGGCGTCGGCGCGGGCCAGCTCCAGCAGATCGTTCACCAGCTTCGCCATGCGCTCGGCCTCGCGCCGGATCACGGTGAGCGAATCGACCTGCTCGGGCGTGGGCCGCGTGCGGCGAAGCAGGTAGTTGGTGTGGCCGACGATGGCGGTGACCGGCGTGCGAAGTTCGTGGCTGGCGTCGGCGGTGAAGCGGCGCTGCGTCTCGAAGGACTCCTGAAGCCGCTCGAGCATGTGGTTGATCGTCACCGCAAGCTCGCGCATCTCGTCCTGGCTGGGCGGCACGGGGACGCGCCGCGACAGGTCGCGACCGGTGATCCGGCCCGCGGCGCTCGTCACGCGCTTCACGGGCGCCAGCACCTGCCGCGACAGCAGGAAGACGCCGGCCCCGAAGGCGACGAAGGCGAGCACGACGGTGAGGCCGAGATCGCGGGCCAGCCGCGCCAGCGTGTCGGCCACGCTCGCCGCAGGGATGCCCACGAACATCGCCGCGCCGAAGCGTCGGATCCCCGGGGTCGGCGAGGTCACCGCCGAGGGATCGACGACCCGCAGCTCGCCGAGCTCGCCGAGCACGCGCAGGCCGCGGCCCGAACTCAGCTCGATGCTCTCGGCCACCTGCCCGTTGATGACGAGCTCGGCCAGGGCGGCGTCGCTCAAGCGGGTCAACAGCGCTTCGGGCGTGGGGTTGTCGCGCACCTGGAAGGCCTCGGCATAGGTGTAGCTGTCGCGGAGGCGCGCCACGTCGAGATCGCTCGAACCTCCGGCGGTGGGGCCGTAGACGACGATCTGGTAGTATGCGCCGCTCGGCAGCGTGACGAGGCCCTCCTCGAGCCGTCCGGACGCCAGGCTCCGCAGCGCCTGCCGCGCCCGCTCCTCGAGCGACGACGTCAGCGAGCGCTCCGTCAGGAGGAACACCGACGCGGCCACGCCCGCGAGGATCAGGACGAAGAACCCGCTGTAGAACAGGGTGAGCCGGAGGCGCAGCGACACGAGCCCGGCCCTACTCCTCGCGCAGCACGTAGCCGACCCCACGAACCGTGTGGATCAGCCGGCGCTCCCCTTCCGCCTCGAGCTTGCGGCGCAGGTAGCCGACGTAGACGTCGACGACGTTGCTCCCGCCGGTGTACTCGGGCCAGACCTTCTCCTCGATCTCGAAGCGGTTGAAGACCTTGCCCGGGCTGCGGGCGAAGAGCTCGAGCAGCTCGAACTCCTTGGCCGAGAGCTCGATGCGGCGGCCGTCGCGGAAGACCTCGCGCCCGTCGAGGTTCATCACCAGATCGGCGACGCGGACCTCCCCCGTCACGGCCGGGTTCACGCGCCGCAGGTGGGCGCGCACGCGGGCGAGAAGCTCCTCGATGCTGAACGGCTTGACCAGGTAGTCGTCGGCACCCGAGTCGAGCCCGGTGACCTTGTCGTCGACCGAGTCCTTGGCGGTGAGGATGATGATCGGCGTGTTCGACGTCTTGCGGATGCGTCGGGCGACCTCGAGGCCGTCGAGCACGGGGAGCATGAGGTCGAGCACGACGAGGTCGGGGTTGAGCTCGCGGAACTTCGACAGGCCGGTGACGCCGTCGTAGGTCACGACGGTCTCGTAGTCCTCGGCCTGGAGTTCGAGGTCGATGAACTTGGCGATCTCCTTCTCGTCCTCGACGATCAGGATGAGGGGTTTGCGATCCATGCCGGCATTATCGCCGCCGCGAAGATGAGAGACCTGATGCCGGGCGGTCCGCCGATCCCCACCCCGGACCCCGGCGCGCACGCTCGCTCCGGCCGGGCGGGCGACTCCGGATCGTCGGCTCAGGCTCCGCTCGCCTCGAGCAGGATCGTCTCCTGCACGATGATGTCGTCCTCCAGGATCGACGCGGCCCACGCCTGGGCACCGGGCAGCGAGTGGTCGCGCCAGTTTCCGCAGCGCTCGGGCGAGCAGCCGGGGATGGGGCCGTCGTGCGCCACGATCCCGCGCAGCGCGACCGTCAGGCCCCGCCGCACCGCGTCCTCGCCGGGGTCGCCGAGCACGGTGAGGTAGAACCCCGTCCGGCAGCCCATCGGGCTCGCGTCGACGACGGTGACGTCCGGCTCGAGCTCGTCGCGGAGGTAGCCGGCGAGCAGGTGCTCGATCGTGTGCAGCGCGGCGGTCGGAATCTCGCCGGCGTTCGGTTGCACGAGCCGGAGATCGAACTTGCGCACCGGGTCGCCCGCCGGCCCGTCGTAGCGCGCGGCCAGACGAACGTAGGGGGCACGCACCCGGGTGTGGTCGAGGTCGAACGACTCCACGGCAGTCTTGGGTTGCATGGAAAGAGTATAGCGATCCCCACCGCGGCGCCCCGCTCCGTGGCGGGCCGCTCGCGCGCGCGTGGCGGCACCGCGCCTGCTATGCTGACCGCCGCCATCCGGCCCGTCGCGCGCGACGCTCTATCCGGCCCTCGGGCCCGCCGCCGCGATCCCTTCCCCCGCCCATCGTCCCCGGAGGACCCTATCTTGCCGAAGTCGCAATCCCGCACCGAACGCGTGGCCATCTTCATCGACGGCAGCAACCTCTACAACGGCATGCGCGAGAACGTGCACAACACCCGCGTGAACCTGCAGGAGCTGATCCACCAGCTCACGGGCGAGCGCTCGCTCATGCGCTGCTACTACTACAACGCGCCCCTCACCGAGGACTACGACGAAGAGCTGCGCGACGGCCAGGCCCGCTTCTTCGAGTCGCTCCGCCGCATCCCCTACGTGACGGTGCGCCTCGGGCGGCTGCACCGCCGGCCCGACGGCTCCCTCGTCGAGAAGGGGATCGACGTCGCCATCGCCGTCGAGGCGCTCTCGCTCGCCATCGACGACGCCTACGACACCGTCGTGCTCGTGTCGGGGGACGGCGACTACGTCGAGTTGGTCGAAGCGATCAAGCGGCAGGGCAAGCACGTCGAGTGCGCCATGTTCCGCAACCAATCGGCCGGCGTTCTGCTCGAGTACAGCGACGTGTTCCGGCCGCTCGACGAACTCGACTGGGGCCGCATCCTGTTCTGAACGCCGCTAGGCGTCGGGACCGCCGGATCCCCCCGGGCCGGCCCCCGGCCCCGCGGCGAGCGGGCGTGCGAAGGGCTCGAGCACGGGCGGCAGACCCTTCGCCTCGTCGATGAACAGCTGCAGGTGCGGGAACGGGATCTCGATCCCCACGTCGTCGAGCGCCTCCTTGACCCCCTCGAGGATCTCGGCGGCGATCTTGGGCATCGTGCCGATGTCCTCGGGCGCGATCCAGAACAGCACGGTCAGGTTGACCGACGAGTCGCCGAGCTCGCTCATCACCACGCCGGGCTCGTACCCGGCGCCACCGAGCACCTTCGGATGCGGGGTCACGACCGGCAGGATGACGTCGCGGGCCTGCGCCGCCGATTCCTTGTAGGCGATCCCCACGGCGATGCGCGCGCGGAGCGGCCCTCCGGCCGAGAGGTTGACGATCTCGGAGCTGGCCACCGATGCGTTGGGGATCGAAGTGATCACGTTGTCGCGGTCCACGAGGCGGGTGGTGCGCAGCGAGATCCGTTCGACCCGACCGACCTTGCCCGAGACCTCGACCCAGTCGCCGATCCGAAACGGGCGCTCGACCAGGAGCGTGATCCCGGCGATGAAGTTCGACAGCGTCTCCTGGGCCGCGAAGCCGACCGCGATCCCGACGACCCCGAGCGCGGTGATCACCGACAGCACGTTGATCCCGAACTGCTGCAGCACCGCGATGCCGCCCAGCGCGACCACGGTCACGGCCAAGACGTTGCGGAGCAGCTGCTCGAGGCTGCGGTCGAGATCGGCGGAGCGAACCGCGTTCGTGAGCAGGAGGTTCCCGACGATCCACGCCGCGTAGAACGCGAACGCGAGCAGCGCCGCGATCGCGGCCGAGGCGAGCACGGTGGACGGAATCCCGAACTGCGAGGCCATCGCGAGCAGCGCCAGCGTGACGAGCATCGCGCGCAGCCCTCCGAGGACGGTCTCCTCGAGCCCTTCGAGGAAGGCGACGCGGCGCGTCAATCCGCGCAGGCCCATCCGCAGCACGCGGTACACGATCCAGAAGACCGCCGCCAGGATCGCGACGACGACCAGGCGCAGGGCCAGGTCGGCGAGCGCCGCATCCATCGCCAGCCCCGCCTCGGGATCGAAGAACCCCACCGTGTCGCCGAGGCTTCGCAGCAGCTCGTTCCACACCCGCCCGCCGAACTCGCGGAGCGCCGTCACGGATGCACCGCCGCTGGGTTCGTCGACGGGCGGGCCAGGAGGTGCGCGGTGCGTCGGGAGCGCATGACGAGGTCCTTTCGGGCAGGCGGGGAGGGGTGGGGACGGCGGTCGGCGCGGTACGGCCGACGGAGGGGACCGGCGTCGCCGGCCCGGAGTCGGCTCCCGCGCCGCAGCGGCCGCGGGTCGGACTCGTGCTCCGTTGTACCGTCCCCGGCGCAGCCGAACCGTGGTGCCGACCCGATCGACGCGCCCCTGCCTGCCGTCGCGCACCTCCATCCGGGGTCGCCGCCGGGCGCCCGCCCGAGCCAACGAAGTCCAGAGCGCCCGGTGCTATACTTTCGAACGGAAACGAGCCGTCAATCGCGCGGCGCTCGCTGCGCATTCCGGCGCGCGTTCCGATCCGCCCGATGACGCCGCTCTCTCGCCTCCCACGGGAAACGCCTGCCGGCCTCCCGCCCGACGAAGGTCGGGCCGGTTCCATGCCGGAGACCGTCTCCCCCGCTCGCGGTCGCTCCACGGCCGCCGTCCCCCATCTCCTTCGAGGAGGATCTCCTTTATGCGCATTCGCTTTCTGCTCGCTGCGGTCCTGACCGCGGCCCTGGTTCTCAGCACCGCGCTGGCCCAGGACTACGTGTTCGGCATCAACTTCGACGCCGGCGGCAAGTTCGACGGTTCCTTCAACCAGGGCACCTGGGAAGGCCTGTCGGCCGCCGTCGCCGATCTCGAGGCACAAGAAGCGCTCGAAATCGAACTGCTCGAGTTCGAGGGTACGCCCGACACCTCGGCCCAGGGGCTGCGTCAGATGGCCCTGCAGAGCGCCGAGCTGATCGTCGCTCCGGGCTTCGCCCAGGCCGACGCCATCGGCGCCGCCTCGTCGGAGTTCCCGAACACGAACTTCGTGCTGATCGACGGCGTCGTCGAAGCCGACAACGTCCGCTCGGTGCTCTTCAAGGAGCACGAAGGCTCGTACCTCGTCGGCTACCTCGCCGGCATGATGAGCCAGACCGGCACGGTCGGCTTCGTGGGCGGCATGGACATCCCGCTGATCCGCAACTTCGCCTTCGGCTACACCCAGGGCGTCGCCGCGGCCTGCCCCGACTGCACGATCATCGAGAACTACGTGGGCACCACGCCCGCCGCCTGGAACGACCCCGCGCGCGCCAAGGAACTCGCCAGCGCGCAGCAGGCCCAGGGCGCCGACATCATCTACGCGGCCGCCGGCGCTTCGGGCAACGGCGTGATCGACTTCGTCACCGAGACGATGTGCTACCAGCCGAGCGGCGATCTCCGCGACACCCCGCTGGCCGAGGCCGTCGATGCGATCCCGGCCCATGACGCCTACGCGGAAGCCTGCGGCGGCAGCGCCGAACCGCTGTTCTTCATCGGCGTCGACAGCAACCAGAACCCGCAGGGCGACACCGACAACGATCCCAGCACGCTCAACCACGGCCTCACCTCGATGCTCAAGCGCGTCGACACGGCCGCCTACAACGCTGCGTTCGACATCGTGTTCGACGAGTTCACCTCGGGCATCCAGGTGCTCGGCGTCGCCGAAGACGGCGTCGGATACGCCGTCGACGAGTACAACGAGGCGCTCCTCTCGGCCGACGTGATCGACATGCTCGAGAGCATCCGCGCCGACATCATCGCCGGCGACCTCTCGGTCGAGGCCTACGAGTAACGACGAGGCCTTCGCACGCGGCCCCTGCGCCGCCCCGCGAACCCCCGAACCTGCGCGCGCCAAGACGGCGCGCGCAGGTTCCGTTGTGGACGCCGAGGCGGAGGAGCTCTGCCCGTGGGGGGCCCCGCTCGGGGCGACCGGCACCGCCACCGTGTCGCACCGGGGCGCGGCCGCTCCGACGCCGACTGCTACACTGCTGAGTCCAGGGCGGTTCGTCCGATCGCGGCACGGATCCCGCAAGGGCCGTGTCGAGGAAAGTCCGGGCACCGCAGGGCAGGGTGCCAGCCAACGGCTGGGCGCGTAAGGCGACGGCACGTGCAACAGAAAGCAAACCGCCGCGCGGATCCCCGCGCGGTAAGGGTGAAACGGTGCGGTAAGAGCGCACCAGTGCGGCTGGAAACAGCGGCAGCTGGGTAAACCCCACCCGGTGCAAGGTCCGAATGGAGAGAGGGCTGCCCGGCCCGTTCGCAACTCCGGGGTGACCGCTCGAGGCGTGCGGCGACGTACGTCCCAGATAGATGATCGGAACCGGCGTCGGACCCCGGGGAAGGAGCGTCCGCTCCACCCCGCCCGCCGACCGGCACAGAACCCGGCTTACAGAACCACCTGGACCGTCGGCGCGCCGCTCCCCCCGGAGCGGCGCGCCGCTGCGTGGCACCGCGAGCCCGGCTCTGGGGCCCCCGCGCCGCCCTCGCTGGCGCGCCGGCCACCCGACGGCGGAAGTGGGGATCCGTGGGAATCCGTCGCCCGTCCCGGACGCCCTCGCGGGGGGCGATGCGGTCTCCGAGCCGCCCTCGCCGGGACTGCCCGGGGGAGCGTCTGGGCGGGCGGTGGCACCTTGTGGGAAATTGTGGGAGACAGTGGGTAAAATGTGGTAGAGTTGGGCATTCAGGGGGAGGACTCGCGGTCCCCGCCGCAGCCCCTCGCCGCGCTCGAACGCGCGGGACCCGCCCGATCCGCCGCCCGAACCCTTCGCCCCCTCGGAACCCCAGCCAGGAGCCCGATGCCGTTCGGTGAATACCAGTACTCGGTCGACGACAAGGGGCGGGTCATCATCCCGCCGGCCTTTCGCGACTTCATCGAGGACGGCATGGTGGTGACCCGCGGCATGGAAGGCTGCCTCTACGTCTTCCCGCTCGCGCACTGGAGCCGGATCGCCGAGAACCTCGACGGCCTGCCGATCATCGACAAAGCCGCACGAAACTTCGTGCGCTTCTTCTACTCGGGCGCCTCGAAGAGCAAGATCGACGGCAGCGGCCGCGTCACGATCCCCCCGACGCTGCGCAAGTTCGCCAGCATCGAAGGCAACGTGGTGATCGCCGGCGCTCCGAACCGCCTCGAGATCTGGAACGAGGAGCGCTGGAGCGCCAGCCTCGACGCCATCCTCGACGACCCGCCTGCCCCCGAACTGCTCCGGGAGCTGGTCGGATGAGCTCGAAGCCCACCTCCCCCGCCGACGCCGCGCCTCCGCACGAGCCGGTGCTGGTCGCGCGCTGCCTCGACGAACTCGGACTCGGCGCCCCGCTCGACCCTGCCGGCGACCCCGCGCAGGGCTGGTGGATCGACGGGACCTTCGGCGCCGGCGGACACAGCCGCGCCATGCTGGCCCGGGGCGCCTGCGTGTTGGGCATCGATCGCGATCCGACCGCGGCCGAGCGCAGCGACCTGGCCGGCTGCTTCCGCTTCGAGTCCGGCAACTTCCGCGACATGGAGACGCTGGCGGCAGCGGCCGACGCCGCACCCGTCGGCGGCGTGCTGCTCGACCTCGGCGTGTCGTCGATGCAGCTCGACGAAGGGGACCGCGGCTTCTCGTTTCGGCACGACGGACCGCTCGACATGCGCATGGGCGACGCCCCCGAGAGCGCGGCGGACGTCGTGAACAGCTACGACCACGCCGACATCGCCGCCATCCTGTACCGCTACGGCGAAGAGCGCCACTCGCGGGGCATCGCGCGCGCCATCGTGGCCGGCCGTCCGTTCCGCACGACCCGCGAATTGGCCGACGTCGTCGCCGAGGCCTACCCGAGCGGCCCGCGCCGCGATCACCCCGCGCGCCGGACCTTCCAAGCGCTGCGCATCTACGTCAACGACGAACTCGGTGCGCTCGAGGACGGACTCGAAGCCGCCCAGCGCCTGCTGCGCCCCGGCGGCCGCCTGGTGGTGCTGAGCTACCACTCGCTCGAGGACCGCATCGTCAAGCACTTCCTGCGCCGCGCCAACCGGCTCGAGCCGCGCCAGAAGCGACCGCTCGAAGCCGACCCCGACGAGATCGAACGGAACCCGCGCGCGCGCAGCGCCAAGCTCCGCAGCGCCACGAAGGTCGCGGCGTGATCCGCGCCACGTCCGGCCTGGTGCTCGGCTTCGTTGCAGCGATGGGGCTGCTGGCGGGCGCCGCCGCCCTGCACGAGTCGCTGGCCAACCGCCGCTACGCGCTGCTCGAACGGCACAGCGCCCTGATGGCCGGCATGGGCGACCTCCGGGCTCGGGCGAACGACGTCCGCGGCCCCCGCGCCGTGCGCGTGTGGGCCGAGGCGCGCGGCATGGTCCCCGCCCCCGAGAACGGCGACGTGCTCGTGGTCGCCCCCGACGAAGCTCCCCGCCCCACCCCGAATCCGACGACCGGCCTGGAGGTCCGCACGATATGGCGCTGAGACGACAGGACCCCACGCAGCTGTACCTGGCCCGGCGCCACCTGCTCGGCTTCGTCCTCACGATCCCCCTGCTGCTCGCACTGGTGGGCTTCGGCTCGCTCAGCACCGGCCTGCCGATCTGGCCCGAAGCGCCGACCCAGGCGACCCCCCGCGGCCGCATCCTCGCCGCCGACGGAACGATCCTCGCCGAGGGCGACGCCGCCTTCCGGCGCTACCCGCAGGGCGAGCTCGCGGCGCACGTGGTCGGCTTCAGCGGGCGGCTCCAGCCGCACGGCGGCTATGGGCTCGAGGGCCTCGAGCTCGCCGCCGAGGCGCAGGTGGCCAGCGGACGCGACGTCGTCACGACGCTCGATCCCACCCTCCAGGCCATCGCCGAAGCCGAGCTGGCCGACGCCGTCGACACCTACGAGGCCGAGAACGGGGCCGTCGTGATGCTCGAGGTCGGCAGCGGCCGGATCCTCGCCGCCGCCTCCTACCCCACCTTCGACCCGAACCGGCAGACCGACTTCGCGCGCAGCGCGATGGGCCGCTCCAAGGAAGGCTGCTTCCGCAACGTACGCGCCGACGACCTGTCCGTCGCCGTCGTGAAGGGACTGCTGGAACGCAACGACAAGCTGGACCCGGCCGTGGCGGATTCGCTGATCTTCGAGTCGGTCAC
>CBDUCW010000045.1:0-11814 GCA_965365745.1 uncultured Trueperaceae bacterium | reverse complement strand
CTGGCTCGGCGCCTCGACGGAGCTCTCTGCGTCGTCGACCGCGTCGGCCGCGGCCGCGTCGTCCGTCTCGCTCGGTTGGACTTCGGTCTCGGCCGTCGCCTCGGACGCGTCGGTCTCGACCGTCGGAGCTTCGGTACCGGTCGCGTCGCTCGCGGCATCGTCGGCGGGCGTCACCGGGGCCACCGGCCGCCCTTCGAGGGCCGCCGCGGCGGCTTCGGCCAAGGCTTCGAATTCGGCGTTGAGCGCGGTGAGAGCGTCGGCCGCGGCTTCGATGTTCTCGTCGACGATCGCCTGCGCGGCCTCGGCGAAGGTGGTGTTCGCCTCCGCTCCGATGCGGGGCGAGTCCTGCACGAAGAGGAACACGCCGTAGGCGTCGCCGAACGTGGCGTAGGCGCCGTCGAGGTCGGTGCCGAGCTGCTCGGCCGTGGAGCGCACGAGGGATGCGACGCGCGTCGCGGCGGAGGACTCGACGAGGAGGCGCAGGGCGCGGGCATCGCCCGCGGAGGCGATGCGTTCGGGCGTGACGTCCTCGAGCCCCGCGTCGGTCGCCACCGCAAGGGTGCGCTGGCGAGCGAGGTCGAGATCGCCGTCGCGCGCCGCCACCAGGGCGGCGTCGAGCACGACGCGTTGGAAGCCGCCTTCGAGCACGGCGGTCTGCACCGCGAGATCGACGGTGCTGCCGTTCCCGAGCGCCGTCCGAGCGCGTTCGAAGACCCGTTCCATCGCCGAGATGAGCGGAGCGTTCTCGGTGGTGCCGGCCAGGGTCACGAGCGTGTTGAAGGCGCGATCGAGGTCGTCGCGGGCCTGGGCCGGGTCGCTTTCGAGCGAGACGACCGAGCTCTCGAGGTTGGTGACGGCCCGCTCGTATCGCTCGAGCAGGGCGTCCTCCTGAGCGACGGCCACGGAGCCGAGCACCGTGAGCAGCAGAGCCACGAGCGCGGCGCTCAGGGCGACGCGCAGGACCGAGGGATTCGTTTGGGCGGATCTCATGATTCCTCCTCCAGCGCGGAGCGCGCCGCGAAGACAGCGCCGAGATTGAGCTGCGGCGTGCCGACGACGATGACGAGATCGTCGCCGAACGGGGCGAGGACGAGGATGGCGTCCCCGGTTTGAAGCGTGAAGGTCGTCACGTGGCCCCGCCGGTGCATCAGGCGAAGGAACGAAGCCGATCGGCGCGCAAGCGCGACGGCATCGATGCCCTCGCCGCGAGCGTCGACGAGCTGACCGTCGTCGCGGGCGGTGGCCACGAAGGATACGTTCTCGATCTCCGCGAAGCGGACGAGCGCCGACGCGAGGTCGATGGAGACCACGCGGGCGGCGGGCGACGCGAGCGCATCGCGCTCGTCGCCCCGCGCGCCCTCGTCGGGCGGCGCGGAGCCGGCAGGAGAGTCGAGCGCAGAAGATTGGGGCGGCGAGGGGTCGGGCCTCGCCCCGACGGCATCGTCGGATTCGACCGCGGCGTCGTCCGCCGCAGAAGCGAAGGGGGGTTCGGTCGCGGCCTCGGGCCGGGGCTCGGGGTCGGGCTCGACAGCGGGTTCGTCGTCGGATTCGGGTGCTGCTTCGGGTGGTGCTTCGGCTTCGGCCGCGTCCGCCGGATCGGCGCCGCTCGTTTCCTCGACCGTGCCGTCGGGGGCGGCGATGGCATCGGCGGCGTCGGTGCCCTCGACCGCATCGGTGGGAGCGGCACGTTCGGCCTCGTCCTGCACGTCGGGTGCGGCCGCTGCGCCGAGGCCCGGCTCGGTGGCCAGGATGTCGCGGTGCTCGAGTGCGGCGGGATCGGGCGGCGGCGTGGCGGCCGAGGCGGCGGCCTGCGTCCGCTCGAGATCGTCGAGGAGGGCACGGAACGTGCGCTCCATCCCCGATCGCGGCAGCAGGTCGGCGAGGTCGTCGATGACCGTCGACATCAGAACGTCGCGCATGGCGTCGATCGAGACCGTGTCGGCGGTCGTGCCGGCCCGCCCCAGGCCTTCGTCGAGAACCCGCGTGGCGACCCGGCCGGAGACGAAGTGCGCAAGCGTGTCGTGGGTCCGGTGGTACACGCTATTGGGCACCGAGGACCCTCTCCAGCCCCGCGCGGGCGTCGGCCCGAGCGACCCTCGACGCCCCGCTGCCGGACCGTGGGTCCGAGGGGTCTGCGATGGCGCGTGGGTCGGGCATGGGGGCTCCGATGCGGAGGGAACAGGGGGCGAGGGAACGAGGGACGCCGGCCCGAAGGCCGACCCGGGCGCCCGCGGGACCGCGGGGTCGAACCGAACCCGGGAGGGCGCGAACGCGCGCCTCGGGCGCCGAACCGCGTCGAGCCGAGGTGGCGTCGACGCCGGCGGGGTGGGCCAGGGGCCGCACCGGCGGTTCCATCGATCGAGCGTGTCCGAGGTCTCGAATGGGGGGATCGAAGCTTGCATTTGAGCCGTTCTGGACGGGGTTGGGACACCTCGGCACGATTGCCGTAAGGATAGGCCGAGCGCGGCCCGCGACCGTGCGAGATTCTTTACGGGTCCGCTCGCCGGCGCTCCAGCCCGTCGCGGGCGGGCAGACCCGGCCTCGGCGGCGGTCGCGGCGCCCGAGCTCATCCGTCGAGCGTCGGTCCGGCTCGGCTCGTTCCCTCCACCCAGTCGCTTCCGGCCTCGCCCGTCTCGTATTTCCAGATCGGCAGACGCTCCTTGCACAGCTCGAGCCCGCGACGGCAGGCTGCGAAGGCGTCGTCGCGGTGCGGCGTCGCCGCGACGATCGCGATCGACGCTTCGCCCGGTCCCAACACCCCGAGCCGGTGCACGAGCACCAGCCGTCGCAGGTCGTAGGCCTCGTGCAGGTCGTCGGCGATGCGGCGAAGCTCGGGTCCGAGCATCGCCTCGTAGCCCTGGTAGTCGATCGATTGGACTTCGACACCGTGGTTGGGCGAACGGACCGTGCCGAGGAAGCTCGCCACGGCTCCGCACGCCGGAACCGTGGCCCACGCGATCAGCTCGCCGATGTCGAGCGCTTCACGGGTCACGAAGAGCCGGTCGCGGGGACCGTTCTCGGGCGCGGCCACGGTCAGCCGCCCGAGAGCGGGGGGAGGAAGGCGACGCGGTCGCCGTCGTCGAGCGTGCGGTCGGGCCGCTCGTAGCGTTCGTTCACGGCGGTCATGGCGCCGCGCAGCGAAAGCGCCTCGCCGAAGCGGGCCTCGAGCTCGTCGGCGACCGAGCGCACGGTCGCCCCGGCGTCGAGCTCGAGGTCGATCTCGTCCGCGCCGGCGCTGTGGCGGTACTGGGCGAAGAGCAGCGCCGTGACCCGAAGCCGCTGCGCGCTCATGCGGCTTCGCCCCCGGCCACGTGGGCCGACGCGAGTTCGGCCACGCCTCGGGCGACCATCAGGGCCGCCGGGTAGCGCATGCGGGCGGGACCGATCAGCGTGAGCGTCCCGGCCAGATGCGGCCCGGGTGCGGGCGCGAGCGGGACCCGCGCCACGACCTGCGCCATCGTGTCGTCGAGCCGCAGCCGGAGCGGCGCCGGCGCCTGCTTGGGGGCGGTCTCGGCGTCGATCGGTGCGGCCTCGCCCTCGACGCGGGCGACGGCGCGGCGCACGAAGGCGGGGTCGTGGGCTTCGGGTTCGCCCAGGAGGTGCCGCAGTCCGTCGCTGACGACGACCGGCGGGTGGATCGCAGGCCACGCTTCGGCCAAGGCCCGCAGCGTGCGTGCGAGCTCGGGATCGACCGTGCGGCCGGCCATCGTGCGCAGCTCGCCCGCGAGTTCGCCCAGCGAGCGTGCGATGCGCCGGAGCGAACGCTCGGCCTCGTCGAGGACGTCTGGATCGGGGGCCGGCTCGAGTTCGATGGCGAGCTGTCGCACGAGGCCGTTCTCGAGGACCACCACGGCGAGGAGGCGGCGGCTCGACAGCAGCGACAGGTGGATCTCGTGGATCTTCAGGCCGATCCCCGTGGGGAGGCTGAGCACCACGGCGTAGCCCGACAGGTCGGCGCTGGTGCGCGCGATCGCTTCGACGAGGGCGAGGCCGTGGACCCCGCTCAACTGCTCGCGCAGGGTGCGGCGCAGCCGCTCCGGGAGATCGCGCGGCGGCATGCACGATTCGGCGAACCAGCGGTAGCCGTGGGCGGTCGGCATGCGTCCAGCCGAGGGGTGCGGCTGCTGGACGTAGCCGGCGTCCTCGAGCGCCCCGAACTCGGAGCGAACGGTGGCCGAACTCAGTCCGAGCCGATCGGCGATGGTCGCCGACGGAACCGGGTGCGCCGAGGCGATGTAGCCCTCGGTGACGAGGCGCAGGATGGTCGTTTGGCGCGCGCTGAGCACGGGGGGAGCTTACCACCGGCCCCTCCCCGTCCGGCTCGATCCAGACGGCTACGGGGTCGTGCCGGAAGCCGCGTTCTCGACGACGAGCGAGGCGCGCCGCTCGGCCGGCACGACGAGCCGTACGGTCTCGGTCAGGCGCCCCTGGAAGCGTCCGCGGAGGAGCCAGGTGCCCTCGGCGTCGAGCAAGACCTGCCCCGGCACCGAGTCGAGCACGTCCCCGGGCCCGAAGGCCGAGCCGGCCGGGCTCGCCACGACGAGCAGGTCGACGCGCGGGATCGTGGGGGGCTCGACGGCGATGTCGACCGTGTACAGCACGGGCGGTCCTTCGTCGCTCGGCGGACCGAAGCCGCGCGGGAGCATCACGATCGCCAGCACGACGGCCACGGCGAGGATGGCGGCGATCGCAACGAAGCGGCGGCGCGTTCGCGGCGGAGAGGCGCCGCGGTCCGACTCGAACCGGAACGCGGCCGGCGGAGCCGACTCCTCGGCGTCGCCGGCACGGTACGTCGCTCCCGGAGGCACGTCCTTGACGAACACGGGGCTCGTTGCGGATGCGCGGTCGGACCCCTCGTCCGGGACCCGGATCGTGTCGGGGTCGGGATCGGAGTTGATCGCGATCGGTTCGGGGTCGTCGATCGCCCGGCGCGGCGAACGGCCCCGGGCGGCGCTCGCGGGCGCTTTGGCGTCCGGGGCCCCGTCGTCGGCGAGCAGGGGGTCCGGGTCGTCGGCCCCCTCGGTCGTCCCGTCCTCGCCGGCGGGTGACGCCGCCTCGTCGGGCTCGGGCGCCCGCAGATCGAAGTCGAACTCGTCCATCAGATCGGCCGCGCCGCTGCCGCCGGGCACCTCCTCGAAGGCCTCGAGCGTGATGCCGTCGAGCGAGCGCAGCGCGACGGCGGTGCCGCGCCGCTGGGCCGGCGGCGCATCGGCCAGCGCAGCGCGGAGGCGCGCGAGCAGATCGCCGGCGGACGGGCGCTCGGTGGGCTCCGCATCGCGCGCCTCCTCGAGCGCCGTGCGCATCGCCGGCGGCCAGTCGCCGCGATCGAAGTCGAGGGCGGCGGAGGCGAAGGCGGAGACATCGGCGGCCAGGCGGTCCTCGGTCGTCGCTCCGGGCGCCGTGCGGTCGTCGCCGGCGGCCTGCCACGGCACGCCGTAGCCCTCGATCAGCACGTGCCCGTCGGCCTCGAGCAGGCGCTCGGGGCGCAGGTCGCCGTGCGGTACGCCGGCCGCGGCGGCGTCGCGCAGCCCCTGGGCCGCGTCGACGAGAAGCTCCGGCGTCGCCCGGTCGCGGGCGAGCGGCCGGTAGTCCGCGGCGTGCGCCACGATCACGTACCCGCCGCCGTCGTGAAGCCCCGAGGCGAGGATGCCGGGCACGTACTCGGACTCGAGCCGCGCGGCGTCGAGCGGAGCATCGGGAAACGTGTACACCCGTACCGGCAGGCCGGTGAGCGTGTCGACGCCGCGGGCGGTTTCCACCGCTCCGTGGCTCGCCAACCGCTCGATCGACTGGAAGCGGCTCGGAGCGCTCACGAAAGCGCGCGGCGGGCGCGACGACGGGGGACGGAGATCACGCCGGGAGTATAGCGGCTGCGCCATCGACGCGGCCGACCGGGGCTTCGCGGATACGCGCACGCGGCGAGCAGGTCGCCCGCATGCGCGGGGCGCGTAGGGGCCCTTGCTACGCTCTGCCCATGACTGTTGACGAATCCGCCGTGCTCGACGCCTTGCGCACCGTCGACGACCCCGAACTCCATCAGGACCTCGTTTCGCTCGGCATGGTCGAGTCCGTCGACATCGACGGCGACCGCGTGGCCGTCGAGGTGCAGCTGACCACGCCGGCCTGCCCCATGAAAGGGCAGATCGAGGCCGACGTCCGACGCGCCGTGTCGGCCGTGGCCGGCGTCGGCACGGTCGACGTACGCTTCGGCGCGCAGGTCCGTGGCGCCCACCAGACCGACCTCCCCAACGTCAAGAACGTCCTCGCCGTAGGGAGCGGCAAGGGCGGCGTCGGCAAGTCGACCGTCGCCGCCAATCTCGCCGCCTCGCTGGCGCTCGAGGGCGCGCGCGTCGGTCTGCTCGACGCCGACATCTACGGACCGAGCCAAACCAAGATGTTCGCGGTCGAGGGCAAGCGCCTCATGGCGGACGACGACAAGAACATCCTGCCGCTCAAGAGCCACGGCGTGAAGATCGTGAGCATCGGAAATCTCGTCGAGGACGGCCAGGCGCTCACCTGGCGCGGGCCCATCCTGCACGGGACGCTCACCCAGATGCTCAAGCAGACCGTGTGGGGGGAGCTCGACTACCTCGTGGTCGACCTTCCGCCCGGTACCGGCGACGTGCAGCTCTCGCTCGGGCAACTCGTGCCCATCACCGGGTCCGTGCTCGTGACGACGCCGCAGGAGATGTCGCTCGCCGACGTGCGGCGCGCCTACACGATGTTCCGCAAGACCCACGTGCCGGTGCTCGGCGTGGTCGAGAACATGAGCTGGTACGAGCTCCCGGACGGCACCCGCGACCCGATCTTCGGCGAGGGCGGCGCGGCCGCGTTCGCCGCGAGCGAGCGCATTCCGTTGCTCGGCCAGATCCCGATCACCCGCCGGGTCCGCGAGACCGGCGACGCGGGCACCCCCGTGGTCATCGCCGATCCCGACAGCCCGACGGCGGCCGCGTTCCGCGAGGCGGCGCGGGTGCTCGCGGGCAAGGTGAGCGTGCAGAACCTGAACACGCTGCCCGTGCTCTGACGCCGTTCGCGGACGGTGTTCCGGTCCGCGACCGCGCCGCGTGATGCGCCCCCCGACAGCCGAACGAACAGCCGACCGTAGGGCCCGCCCGCGCGCGGGCCCGTACGATCCGATCCGAACCGACCCCAGCCGAGGAGATCCCCCATGACCGATTCCGCCCCGCAACCGCGCCGCGATCTGCCGTCGAGCTACGACCCCTTCGAGGTCGAGCCGCGCTGGGCGCAGCAGTGGGTGGAGCGGCCGTACACGGCCGACGCCGGCAGCGACAAGCCGCCCTTCTGCATCGTGATCCCGCCGCCAAACGTCACCGGCAACCTGCACCTCGGCCACGCGCTCGACAACACGATCATCGACACGCTGGTGCGCTTCAAGCGGATGCAGGGGTTCGAGACGCTCTTCCAGCCGGGAACCGATCACGCCGGGATCTCGACGCAGGTCGTGGTCGAGCGCGAGCTCCGCGCCGAGGGGACCGACCGATTCGAGTTGGGCCGCGAGGCGTTTCTGGACCGCATCTGGGACCACAAGGAGCGCTACGGCGGGATCATCCTCGAGCAGCTTCAGCGGCTCGGGATCAGCGCCGACTGGAGTCGCACGCGCTTCACGATGGACGAAGGCCTCAGCCGCGCCGTGCGCAAGCAGTTCGTCGAGCTGTACCACCAGGGCAAGATCTACCGCGGCGAGCGGATCGTCAACTGGGACCCGGAGTCCCAGACGACGCTGTCGGAGCTCGAGGTCGATCGCGAGGAGCGCGCGGGCAAGCTCTACACCCTCGCCTACCCGCTCGAGGGCGACGCCGGGCAGGACGCCGACGAGCACGTGGCGATCGCCACCGTGCGACCCGAGACGATCTTCGCCGACCAGGCGATCGCGGTCCACCCCGACGACGAGCGCTTCGCGCGCCTCGTCGGCCGCCGGGCGCGGATCCCCCTGACGGATCGCTGGGTGCCGATCATCGCCGACGAGGCCGTCGAGATGGACTTCGGGACCGGAGCGCTCAAGATCACGCCGGCGCACGACCCCGCCGACTTCGAGATCGGCGAGCGGCACGGGCTGGAACGGCCCAGCACCATCGACCTCGAGGCGCGGCTCACCGGCGAGCTGGTGCCCGAGGCGTTCCGAGGCCTGGAGCGCTTCGAGGCGCGCGACGCCGTCGTCGAGGCGCTCGAGGCGGACGGCTCCTTGCTCGAAACCGCCGAGCACCGCGTCGCCATCGGCCTGTCGCAGCGCACCGGCGTGCCGGTCGAACCGCTGCTGTCGCTGCAGTGGTTCTACGACACGGACGAAGCGGCGGCGCGTGCGCTCGAGGCCCTCGACGCGCGCGAGATCGAAGTCCATCCCGATCGCTACACCAAGGTGAATCGCGACTGGCTCGAGAGGCTGCGCCCCTGGAACATTTCGCGACAGCTCTGGTGGGGCCACCAGATCCCCGCCTGGTACGACGAGGACGGGGCGGTGATCGTGCCCGATCCCGAGGACCCGTTCACCGATCCGACCGCGTTGCCCGCGTACGAGGGGCGTGAACTCACGCAGGACCCCGACGTGTTCGACACCTGGTTCAGCTCGAACCTGTGGCCCTTCAGCACGCTCGGCTGGCCCGACACCGAGGACCCCTTCTTCAAGAAGTTCTTCCCGACCGACGTGCTCGTCACCGGCTACGACATCCTCTTCTTCTGGGTGGCCCGGATGCAGCTAGCAAGCTACGAGTTCCTGGACGAGCGCCCCTTCGACGACGTGGTGCTCCACGGCCTGCTGCTCGACGCCGACGGGCAGAAGATGTCGAAGTCCAAGGGCAACGGCGTCGACCCGCTGGAGGTGATCGACGCCTCCGGCGCCGACGCGCTGCGCTTCGGCATGGCCTACGTCTCGACCGGCGGGCAGGACATCCGCTGGGACCCGCGCCGCGTCGAGATGGGGCGCAACTTCACGAACAAGCTGTGGAACGCGAGCCGCTTCGCGTTCATGAACCTCGAAGGCGAGATCGACCCCGGACCGCCCGAGCGGCTCGCCGACCGCTGGATCACGGCGCGGCTCGAGCGGGCGATCGAGACCGTCACCGGGCACCTCGAGGCCTTCGACCTCGGGGCCACCGCCCGGGCGGCCTACGAATTCGTGTGGTCGGAGTTCTGCGACTGGTACCTCGAGGCCGCCAAGCCGGCGCTGCAGGAGGACGATCCGCGCACCCGCTTCGTGCTGCGCGAAACGCTCACCGCGATCCTGAAGATGCTGCACCCGATCGTTCCCTTCGTCACCGCCGAGCTGTACGAAGCGCTCGGAAACGACATCGAGATCGGCTGGGCCGCGTGGCCCGAGGCCGACACGGCGCGCACCGATCCCGAGGCCGAACGGGCCTTCGGGCAGCTGCAGGCGGTCGTCGGCGCCGTGCGCGCGCTGCGGGCCGAGGCCAACCTGCCGCCCAACCAGCGCGTCCGCGTCTTCGTCGACGGCGAGGGAGCCGCCGCGGCGCTCGCGAACGCCGACGCGGTGGCGGCGCTCGCCGGGGCCGACGTCGAGGGCGGCGCCCCCGAGGGCGCGGCGCTTACGCAGGCCGTGCGCGACGCCGAGGTGCGGCTCCCGTTCTCCGGCAACGTCGACCTCGGCGAGTGGCGCGAGCGCCAGCAGAAGCGCCTCGCCGACCTTCGCGCCGACCGGGGCAAGAGCGAGAAGAAGCTCGGCAACCCGAAGTTCGTCGAGAACGCCCCCGAGGCGGTCGTCGACGAAGAGCGCCGCCGTCTCGCCGAGGCCGAGGACCTGATCGAGCGGATCGAAGCCTCGCTGCAGAGCGTCGTCGACGCCCAGTAGCGGCCCGGGGCGCCCGCTCCGCGCGCGCCGCGCTGCGGACGCGGGCCGTCACGGACGGCCGCCGTCGGGTGACAGTGCCCTGACATTGCCCCGCTACCCTTCGCCTGGAGGTACGACCTTGATGAAGCGACTCCTGATCCTCGTGCTCGCCCTCGTTCCCTTCGCGTTCGCCCAGGACGCGATTCGCGTGGACGGCTCGTCGACCGTGTATCCGATCAGCCTGGCCATCGCCGAAGAGTTCCAGATCGACAACCCGATGACCCGGGTCACCGTGTCGTTCTCGGGCACCGGCGGGGGCTTCGAGCGATTCTGCGCCGGCGAGACCGACGTCAACAACGCCTCGCGCACGGTCCGCGAGGGCGAACTCGAGGCCTGCGCCGACGCCGGCATCGACGTGATCGAGCTGCCGGTGGCGTTCGACGCCCTCACGGTCGCGATCCACCCCGACAACGACTTCGTCGAGTGCCTGACGGTGGACGAGCTCGCAGCGATCTTCGGCCCGGACGCGGACGTCACCACCTGGCGCGACGTCCGCAGCGCATGGCCCGACGAGGAGATCGGCTTCTTCATCCCGGGGACCGACTCCGGTACCTTCGGCTACTTCACCGAGGAGGTCGTCGGCGAGGAGGGCGCGAGCCGCACCGACGTCACGCCCAGCGAAGACGACAACGTCCTGCTGCGCGGCATCGCCAACGACCCGTACGCGATCGGCTACTTCGGCTTCGCCTACTACCTCGAGAACCAGAGCAAGGTGAAGTCGGTGGCCGTCGACAACGGCGACGGCTGCGTCGAGCCCAGCGCGGCGAACGTCGAGAACGGCACCTACACGCCGCTGTCGCGCCCGCTGTTCATCTACGTCTCGAGCGTGAGCGCCGAGGAGACCGCCATCCAGGACTTCGTCGCCTTCTACCTCGGGGACTTCGCGCGCGAGTTCATCGCCGACACGGGCTACATCACGCTCGGCGACGCCGCCTACGAAGCCGCCCAGACCCGCTTCGACCAGCGCGTCGGCGGAAGCGTCTTCGCCGAGTTCGAGCCCGGCGCCTCGGTGGTCGACACGATCCTCGAGGGCGTCGAGTAGCAACGGCGCCCGACCGGCGCCCGACCCGCGCCCGACCCGCGACGGTCCGGTATGTTGGCTCCCGGGGAAACCCGGGAGCCACCTTGCGGCGGCCCGGAGCGATCGCGCCCCCGGCGCCGTCATCGCCCGATCCCCCTGATCCCTCCGACCCCGATCTCCCCGGCGGTCGGTTCCACCGAACGAGCCCGCCACCTCCGAATCGTTCGCCCGAGGAGTCCTGACGCATGGCAAGCCCCGACGCCCAGAACGCGGCCCGCGCCGCTGGCCTCGATCGACGCGGCACCCGAAGCCGGATCGAGGGCGTCATCGGCTTCGTGCTCTTCCTCGCGGCGCTCGTGTCGGTGCTCACCACCGTCGCGGTCGTGTGGGCGCTCGTCGAGCCGACGATCGGCTTCTTCCGCGAGGTCTCGATCGTCGAGTTCTTCACCAACCGCCAGTGGACACCGCTGTTCAGCGACAAGAACTTCGGCATCGCGCCGCTGGTGCTGGGCACGCTGCTCGTCACCGTCATCGCGCTCGCGGTCGGCCTCCCGCTCGGCCTCGCCGCGGCCATCTATCTTTCTGAATTCGCCAGTGCGCGGGCCCGGCGCCGGATTACCCCGATCCTCGAGGTGCTCGCCGGCATCCCCACCGTCGTGCTGGGCTATTTCGCGCTCCTGTTCGTCACGCCGGTCCTCCGGAACGTGCTCGAGCTCGACTTCTTCAACGCGCTCTCGGCCGGCCTGGTGATGGGCTTCATGATCCTGCCCACCGTCTCGAGCCTGTCGACCGACGCCATGCAAGCCGTGCCTCGCAGCCTGCGCGAAGCCCTCGATGAAGCCGGCGACGTTTCCCTACCGGCTGCGCCAGCGGCACCCGCACCTGCGGGTCCTGGGCATTCTGGGGGGGCGTGACCTGGAAGGCCCCA
>CBDUCW010000044.1:0-11853 GCA_965365745.1 uncultured Trueperaceae bacterium | reverse complement strand
GCGGCCTGAGCCGCGGCGTGCGCGCCGTTTGGGCGGAGGGACGCGATCGCCTACCAGGCGACCTCGGTGAAGCTGCGGGTCACGATGCGACCGCCTTCGAGGCGCGACGTCGTCACCGACCCGCCGAGCCGCTTGGCCACGAAGTCGAGGAACGCCTCGAGCCGGTCGGCCGCCGCTTCGGTCGCCTCGAAGTCGAGGTTGGCGGCGCCGCCGAGGCCGGCGAACAGCTCGAGCTGCCCGGCGAGCTGCCCGGCCGTGGCGGCCGTGGTCGCGCGATTGTCCGACACCACCACGCTGCGGGCGTCGTCGGGGAGGCCGGCGACGACCCGCGAAACGGGGGCGGGAAGGGCGAGCCCTTCGGCGCGGGCGGCCAGCACGCGATCGATCGATCCGGCGCTGGTGCCGACCAGCGCGAGGCCGTCGAGCACGGCGGTGTGCAGCGAAACCCCGTCGAACAAGCGGTAGCTCGTCACGTCGACGCCGCCGACCGTGCGCACGTCGATCTCGGCCGATCCGCTGCCGCCGGTCGGATCGGCGAACGCCGCGAGGGTGACCGACACGTTGTTCAGCAGCAGCGCGAGGCCGTTGCGGGCCGCGGTGGCGTCGCGCGAAGCGAAGCCGTAGACGACCTCGCCGAGCAGGTTGTCGGGCACGGCGGTCGCGCGGGGAGCGTCGCCGAGCCCCGTGGTGACGGCGGCGTAGCGCCCGTCGTACCAGTCGAAGAAGCTCGAGCGCAGGTCGATCCCGAGATCCGCGAGCAGGTCGTCCAGGCTCGGGATGCCGAGCTCCCGCACGCCGGCGACGAGGTCGTTGAGGTAGTTCCACCAGCCCTCGAAGTCGCCGAAGCCGGCGCTGATCGACAGGCCGTCGCTCGGGATGAGCTCGAGGTGCGCGGGCGTCCACGCGCCCGTCGCGGTGAGCAGCGCGTAGAGCGCCGGGTCGTTGCCGCCCGGATCGGGCGCCACGACCGCGGCGCCCTCGACGCCGTCGTCGACGATGCGCAGTACGCCGGCGCTCGCGCCGGCGGTCCGCAGGGCCTGTTGGAGCCGCGCGACGAGCTCGGGCAGCCCCAGCGGTTGCGCGTAGGGCGCGAGGGCGTCGGCGAGCGCGCCGAAGTCGAGGTAGCCGACCGCGTTGCCGTCGCCGAGCGACGCGACGGTGCGCCCGTAGCTCTCGGACGACGCGAAGGACGCCTCGCTCGACCCGGTCAGGCGGCGCAGGACGCCGCGCAGCACGTCGGGATCGCTCGAGAGCACGACCAGATCGCCCGAGCGTGCCGCGGCCACCGCCCGCACGGGCAGGGCGCTGTCGGGTCCGGCGTCCAAGGGGATCGTCAGGAAGGGGACGCCGGCCTCCGAGAAGGACTGCACGTCGTCCCGCGCCGCCGTCTCGGCGAAGGCCGAGGCGAAGGCCTCCTGTGCCGCGGGCGTGACCCGGGCGGCGAGGGTGACGACCGGAAGCGGATTGAACTGCGACAGCGAGACGGCAACCCACGCCTCGCGCCCGATCAGGTCGAGCGGTTCCAACCCCTCGAAGGCGCCCGGGAGGGCGTCGTCGAGGTCGTCGGTGGCGTCGGAGAGATCGTCGCCGCCCAGATCGCTGAGGGCCTCCGCGAGGCCCAGGCGCTCGAGTTCGTCGACGAAGGGTTGCACGGCCGCTCGGTGGGCCGCGACGTCGCGGAGGCCCAGGGCGACGAAGGTCTCGGCCGGGAGCAAGGGGGCGAGCGATTGCGCCAGCGCCGCCGGCGCGAGGACGAGCACGGCGAGCGCGATCCAGAGCGTCCGGCGGGCGGCGGTGGAGCGGGTGGGGCGGGCGTCAGGCATCGGAGACCTCGCGGGCGAACCCAGGGGTGGGGGGCGGCGGCGTTGCGTCACGCGCTCAGTTCGGACAGCTTGGCACCGATCGCTGCGGTGTCGAGACCCTGCGCGGGGACCTGGGCCCAGGTCCCGCCGCTGCCGATGCGGTGCACCCCGAGGTGGGCGTAGCGCGGGCTGTGGCCGCGCTCGAGGAGCCAGGTTCCGTAGCGGCTGCCGAGACCGGTGAGGCGGTTCTGTCCCTCCACGACGAGCGCGAATCCGCTCGCACCGACCCGGGCGAGGACCTCGTCGTCGACGGCGTTGAGGTGGACCTTGTTGATGAGGCCCACGTCGTGCCCGTCGGCGTTGAAGCGTTCGACCGCATCGAGCGCCCGGTGGAGCATCTCGCCGTAGCTGATCACGTAGCCCTCGGTGCCCTCGCGCACGACGAGGTCGCGCCCCGGCTCGAAGTCGTAGCCCTCGGGGTCGTAGAGCGGTTCGCCGTCGGTACCGAGGATGTAGGGCAGCTCGGAGCGGACGCTGAACAGGAAGCGCAGCCCGCGCTCGAACAGCACCCGCCGCACGACGGCGGTGAGCTGCCCGGCGTCGGCGGGGAAGTACAGCGGCGTGGGGTCCTGCTCCTCGAGGCCGTTGTCGGCGAAGAACACGTTCACGCCGAAGTGGCAGGTGTTGTCGGCGATGGCGTCGACGCCGGCGTGGCTGAAGTGGCACAGCAGGTTGGCGTCGTTGAGCCGGGCCATCGAGATCTCGGACACGACCATTTCGAGGAACGCCGAGAAGGTGCTGAACACGCCGGTGCGATCGGGACCTTCGTAGCCGAAGCCGGCGGCCGCCGAGAGGTTCCCGCGCTCCATGATGCCGCTCGAGACGAACACCTCGGGGTGACGCTCGTGGATCTTCGAGAGGCCGGTCGAACCCTCGAGGTCGGTGTCGATCACGCGGATGCGGCGCACGCGCTCCTCGGGGGCGAGTTCGTCGAGGACGTCCGAAACGGCGCTGCCGAAGGTCTTGCGGTTCGAGGCGAGCTCGTCGCTCGAGCCGAGGAAGGTGTGCGACGGCGCGGCGTGCTTGGCCACGTCGGCGAGGTAGGCGACCGCCGCGTCGTGGCCGCGCGCTTCGAGGTGGGCGCTGGCGTCGCCGACGCCGATCACCTCGTGGCCGTGGGTCTCCCCGGCGATGCCGGGCAAGCCCACCGCCATCGGGCGCTTGTTCACGAGCGCCGACGGTCCGCCGGCCGCCAGCGCGTCGAGAACGCGAGGCGCCAACGCCTCGAAGTCCTCGCCGTCGCCGCTGTCGACGGGGAGGCCGTGACCGCGGAGGGTCGCGCCGACGTCGAAGCCCGGCAGGTAGCGGCTCGGATGGCCGGCGATGGTGACGTCGTTGTCGTCGATCAGGAGCTTCACGTCGAGCTCCTGCGCCACCGCGAGGCGCGCGGCCTCGGCGTCGTTTCCTTCCATCTGCGAGCCGTCGGAGCCCAGCACCACGACCGCCTGCCCCGGATTGGCCATGGCGACCCCGTTGCAGAAGGGCCACATGTGCCCGAGGCGCCCCGACGCGAAGCGAATGCCGAGTTCGGGTGCGAGTTCGGGGTGGCCGTAGAGCTCGTAGCCCTCCTCGCGGTAGTGCAGCAGGCGCTCGAAGTCCATCTGCTCGTTGAAGGCGGCGAGCGCGTACTGCAACGCCACGCGGTGCCCGGCCTCGTCGAACAGCACGGGGTAGACGCGGTCGGAGCCACGCGTCGCGCCGTCCACGAGGAGGGCCTCGGGGACGACGTCGTAGGCGCCGCCGGTGTGGCCCGACAGCCCCCGGGCGCCGGCCACGGCGGTGAAGAACACGATCGTGTCGCGAACGATGTCGATGTTCGTGGTCCACTGTGCGAACTGCTCGGCCGTCAGCGGGGTCCCCGGCTCGAGGTGCAGGGGGCGGTAGGCACTGACGTCGATGGGGAAGGGCATGGGAGTCCTTTCGGTGGAGACACGGCGGTTCAGCGGGTGCGGTACGGCAGGGGAAGTATAGCTCCGGAGCCCGGCGATTCGCGCGCTGCACGATCGTCGCGCGGGGTCGTGCTCGCGGGAGCTAGGCGATGGAGCTAGGCGATGGAGCTAGGCGTCGGCGGGCGGGCTTCCCGAGCTCGGCGTCGAGGGGTGCTGCGACGAGGCGAGCCGGCGGCGCTGGATGTCGTCGCGGACGCGCTGTCCGGTGGTCCAGTGCCGTCGTTCTTCGTCGGTATCGACCCGCAGCCGGGGGACCGCCGTCGGCTTGCCGTCGTCGCCGATCGCGACGAAGTTCAGGTGGCCGATGGTGCACAGGCGGCGCTCGCCCGTGAGCGGGTTCTCGCCGTGCACCTCGCAGCGAACGATCATGCTCGTCGTTCCGACCCAGGCGACGCGGCTCCGGACCTCGATGATCTCGCCGACGTGGATCGGGTTGCGGAAGTCGACCGGTTCGCTCGAGGCCGTGACCACGACCTCGCGGCAGAAGCGGGCGCAGGCGATCGATGCGTTGACGTCCATCAGCTGCAGGACGCGTCCGCCGAAGAGCGTGCCGAGCGGGTTCGTCTGGTTGGGGAAGACGGTGTCGTGCGTCACGACCCACGCCGAGACGCGGGTCTCGTCGGGCGTGGGCGCGTCCGGGCGATCGTTGGCGGGTTCGGACATGCGGGCCAGTATAGGCGGGGCGATATACTGCCGCGGTCGTCGAAGCGGCCGCCTCCGCGGCCCTCGCACGCACGCCATCGACAGGTCTCGCCGGGAAGTGTCCCCGGGACGCCCACCGAGACGCCCCACCGAAAGGACACGCATCCATGCTCAGCCCGATCGCCCGTCCGCTCGTCCACCGACTGGTTCCGGTGCCCAACCGCGCCCTGCGCACGGCCCTGCAGCTCGTGCTCGGCGTGGCCCTGCTCGCGCTGCTGGCGCAGGTCCGTCTGCAGATCGGGCCGGTCCCGATCACGGGGCAGACCTTCGGCGTCCTGCTCGTGGGCGCGGCCTACGGCGCCGGGCTCGGCGCGGCGACGCTGCTGGCCTACCTGGCGGTCGGGGCCGCCGGCTTCGGCGTGTTCGCCGGCGGCGGCGCGGGCTGGGCCACCCTCGGCGGCCCGACGGGCGGCTACCTGGTCGGCTTCGTGGTCGCGGCGACCCTGATCGGGTATCTGGCCGAGCGCGGGTGGGACCGAAGCTTCGGGCGCACCGCGCTGGCGATGCTGCTGGGCACGGTCGCCATCTACGCCTTCGGTCTCCTGTGGCTGGGCCAGTTCGTCGACGGACTGCAGGCGACCCTGGCGCTCGGGCTGCTGCCCTTCCTCGCGGGCGACGCCATCAAGCTCGCGCTCGCGGTCGCTCTTCTGCCGGTCGTGGCTCGGCGCCTCGGGCGCGACGCCGACACCTGAGCTCCCGCGACGACTCCGAGGGCCTCGGCCGCGACCCCGACGCGATCGGCCGGTCGGTGCGCGCCCAGTTCGGGCCCGCCGGCGACGCCTACCGCGACAGCCCCATCCACGCCGCCGGCGAGGATCTCGGCTGGCTCGTCGAAGCCGCGATCGATCTCGTGGGGACCGCGTCCGACGGCGAGCGGTCGCTGGCCGCGGTCCGGGCGCTCGACGTCGCGACCGGCGCCGGGCACACGGCCGTGGCGCTGGCCCGGGCCGGCGCCGACGTCGTCGCCAGCGACCTGACGCCCGAAATGCTGCGCGCGACCGAGCGCACGGTGGAGCGGGCGAACCGGGCGCGGGCGGCTTCGAGACCGTCCCCCGCCGACGGGTCGACGGTCGCGGCCCCGTCCGCCGGAGCCGCGCTCCCGCCGCTGCGCGTGCGCACCGAACTTGCGCGCGCCGAGGCGCTCCCGTTCGCGGCGTCCGACTTCGATCTCGAGAGCTGCCGGATCGCGGCGCATCACTTCGCCGACCCTGCCGGCTTCGTCGCCGAAGCGGCCCGCGTTTTGCGCCCCTGCGGAGCCCTGCTGGTGATCGACAACATCGCCCCGGCCGACGCACGTCTCGCCGACGCGATGAACGAGGTCGAGCGCATCCGCGATCCGAGCCACGTCGAGGCCTACCCCGTGGCCCGCTGGGTGGCGTGGGGTGCGGCCGCCGGTTTCGACCTCCATGCGCTTCGACGCTGGCGGCGGCGCAAGGACGCGGCCGCCTGGCTCGCACGCAGCCGCACGCCCGACGACCGCGTGGCGGAGCTGGACCGCGTGCTCGCGGCCGCGCCCGACGACGTGCTGGGCTACCTCGCGGCGACCTGGGAGGGCGATCGTCTGACCCGGCTCGAGCACGAGTCGGCGCTGTTCGCTTTCGTCCTCCACGAGCCGCCGCACGCCGAGGGACGCAACGGCGGGCCGACGGGCGACGGAGACCCCCCCGAGCGCAGACCGGATCCGGCCGTGCCGGAGTAGGATCGGAGGATCGCCCGCGCCGCGGCGGCGTTGCAGCTACGCGCCGTCCCCGACCCGCGTTCGCCCCGTTCCCACTCTCGGGCCGCCCCGGAGGTAGCCGTGACCCAGTCCCCCCGCTTCGCCCGCCGCGTCGACCGGATCCAGCCGTCGACGATCCGCGAGATCCTCAAGCTGACCCAGTCGAGCGACGTGATCTCCTTTGCCGGCGGGCTCCCGGCGCCGAACCTGTTCCCGGTCGACGGCATCGCCGCAGCGACCGAGCGCGTGCTCGAGCGGGCCGGTCGTCAGGCCCTGCAGTACAGCACCACCGAGGGGCACGCCCCGCTGCGGGCCTGGATCGCGGCCCAGACCGAGGGCGCCGACGCCGATCGCGTGCGCATCGTGTCGGGGTCGCAGCAGGGGCTCGATGTCGTGGCGAAGGCGCTGCTCGACCCCGGCGACGCGGTGGCCGTGGCGGCGCCAACGTACATGGGGGCCCTGCGCGCCTTCGATCCCTACGAGGCGCGCTACCTCGGGATCGCCACCGACGAGGACGGCCTGCGCCCCGACGCGCTCGAGGACGTGCTCGCCCAGCGCCCCAAGCTGCTCTACGTGATCCCCGACTTCGACAACCCGACCGGCACGACGTTGACGCTCGACCGGCGCCACCGCCTGCTCGAACGGGCGGCGCACCACGGCGTCACGGTCGTCGAGGATCGCCCCTACGCCGAGCTGCGCTTCGCCGGCGAGCCGCTCCCGTCGCTCGCCGAGCTCGCCCCGGAGCGCGTCATCCAGCTCGGGACCGTTTCGAAGACGCTCGTGCCCGGCTTCCGCTTGGGCTGGATCCTGGCACCCGAGCCCTACGTCGACGTCTTCACCCGCATCAAGCAGGCCGCCGACCTGCATACGAGCACCTTCGTGCAGCACATCGCGACCGAACTGCTCGAGGGCGGCGCGATGGCCGAGCGGCTGCCCACGGTTCGCGCCTACTACGGCGCCCAGCGCGAGCGCATGCTCGCCGCCCTCGACGCCCACATGCCGACCGGCGTTACCTGGACGCGCCCGTCGGGCGGCATGTTCCTGTGGTGCCGGCTGCCCGGGGGGCTCGATGCCGCCGCGCTCCTGCCCAAGGCGGTCGAGCAGAAGGTCGCCTACGTGCCCGGCAAGCCGTTCTATGCGGTCGACGGCGATCCGTCCACGCTGCGGCTCAGCTACTCGGTGGCCAGCGAGGACCAGATCGCCTACGGGATGGAGCGTCTCGGGCAGGTGGTGGCGGAGGCGATGGAGGGCGTGGCGGCGGTCTGAGGTTCCCTCGCCGTCCTGGGCCTCCCGTCGCTGCTCTCGCCGTCGGGTCCTGCGCCGCCGAGGGCCGCACCGCCGCGTCCCGCATCCCAGCGGGCCGCACGCCAGCGGTCCGCACCCACCAAGGGAACGCCCCCGACCGAACGGTCGGGGGCGCGGTACCCGTCTTGTTCTCGAGGGCCCCTCTGGGTGGGGTCCTCACACGAGAGCGTGGGAGGTAGTTACCTAGAAGTCACCCTCGACGGGCACCTCCACTGGTCATTCGATACGGTTGATATATCTGGACCACCTCCTTTCCGTGGTGCCAGGATTCTACCGCACCGCGGACCCGCGCGCGCGTGGGCGTTCTCACGCCGCGCCCGACCGCGCTCGATCGCGCGCGAAGGCGCACCACGGCGCACCACGGGTTGCGACCCCGATCCGATCCGCACGGCTCCGACCCCCGACGTTCGCCACGCCCGATCGTCCTCGCCCTCGAAGGTGGCGCCACCATGCTGACCCTGCCCGAGAAGCTCCTGTTCCTCGCCCTGGCCGTCGCCAGCTTCGGTTTCGCGTGGACCGGGTTCCGCCGCGTGGCGAGCGCGGTCCTGCGCGGCGAGCGCGGCCGCTTCGATCGCACCTCGCAGCCCGTGCGCCGCGCCGTCGACGCGGGGTTGCGCACGCTGTCGCAATCGACCGTGTTCCGGGCCCGACCGTGGGTCAGCCTGTTCCACGCCTTCGTGTTCTACGGCTTCGTGTACTACCTGCTGGTGAACGCCTTCGACGTGATCAAGGGCTTCGTGCCCGCAGCGTGGATGGCGGGCCTCGACTTCGGAGCGGTCGGCGGGCTCTACCGCCTCGGGGCCGACGTGCTCTCGGTGCTGATCCTGGTGGGCATCGTGTTCTTCGTCGTCCGGCGCTTCGTCGCCCGCGACGCGCGGCTCGAGCAGGCCGAGGCGACGCCGGTGCACGAGAAGGTCGCGGCGGGTTCGATCCGCCGCGACAGCCTGATCGTGGCGGTGTTCATCTTCCTCCACGTCGGCTTCCGTCTGGTGGGCGAGGGCTTCCTGCTCGCCGCCGAAGGGCACGGCGACGTGTGGCAGCCCTTCGCCAGCGGCATCGCGGCGTTGGTCGGCTTCGGCGAGGGCCGCATCGTCGGCTGGCACGTCGGTTGGTGGGGCGCGCTGGGTCTGATCCTCGCCTTCCTGCCGTACTTCCCGCGCTCGAAGCACCTGCACCTGATCGCCGCGCCGGTCGACTTCGCGCTCGAGCCGCGCGGGGCCGACGGCGCCCGCCTCAGCACCGGCGCGCTCGAGCCGATCGACTTCGAGGACGAGACCCTCGAGCAGTACGGGGCCGCCAAGCTCGAGCACCTGGGCTATCCGCAGCTGCTCGACCCCTACGCCTGCATCCAGTGCAACCGATGCAGCAACGTGTGCCCCGCGAACCAGACGGGCAAGGCGCTCAGCCCGGCGGCGCTCGAGATCAACAAGCGCTACGAGCTCAACCTCATCGTCGACGGCTTCGCCGCGGGCGAGCCGAGCCCGCGCGATCTGACCGAGTTCGCGATCTCCGACGAAGCGGTGTGGGCCTGCACCACCTGCGGCGCCTGCATCGACGTGTGCCCGGTGGGCTGCGAGCAGATGATCGACATCGTCGACATCCGGCGCGACAAGGTGATGATGCAGGGCGACTTCCCCTCCGAGCTGCAGGCGGCCTTCCGGGGCATGGAGCGCACCGGCAACCCCTGGGGCATCGGCGCCGACAAGCGCATGGAGTGGGCCGACGGTCTCAATGTGCCGACCGTCGAGGATCACCCCGAGTTCGACGTGCTGTTCTGGGTGGGCTGCGCCGGGAGCTACGATCCCGCCGCGCAGGCCACGACACGGGCGATGGTGACGCTGCTCGAGCACGCCGGCGTCGACTACGCCGTGATCGGCAAGGGCGAGCGCTGCACCGGCGACCCGGCGCGCCGCGCGGGCAACGAATACCTGTACTACCAGCTGGCGGCCGAGAACGTCCTGACGCTCGACGACGCACTGGCCACCGAGATCGCCGGCGAGCGCAGCACGCGCGCGAAGAAGGTCGTCACCACCTGCCCGCACTGCTACAACGCGCTGTTCAACGACTACCCGCAGCTCGGCGGCGACTACGACGTGGTCCACCACACCGAGTTCCTGGACCTGCTGGTCGCCGAGGGGCGGCTGCCGCCGCTCGTCAGCGACGGCCACGCGATCACCTACCACGACCCCTGCTACCTGGGGCGGCACAACGGGGTGTACGAGGCGCCGCGATCGGTGCTGCGGGCGCTCGGCGAGCTGCGTGAGATGCCCCGCAACCGGAGCGACGCGTTCTGCTGCGGTGCGGGCGGCGCGCAGTTCTGGAAGGAAGAGGAGCCCGGCACGATGCGGGTGTCGGAGAACCGCTACCAGGAGGCGAAGGCGACCGGCGCCGAAGTGGTGGCCGCGGGCTGCCCCTTCTGCAAGGTGATGCTGTCGTCGTCGGAGTCGGCCGAGTCCGAGGGCGCCCCCGAGGTCGTCGACGTGGCGCAGCTGCTGGCCGACCGGGTCGAGCGGATCCAGGCGACGCTCGACGCCTCGACGCGCGGGCAGGACGCGCCGCCGCCCGCCGGCGACTGAGCCGCGCGCCGAGCGGGCCGTCCGCTCGACGCCGTCGCCCCCGATGGTCGCGGGTCCGCGCGTGCCGCTGCCCCCGAGGCGAAATGGGAACGGCCGAGGCTGCAGAGCGTGCGCCTAGCCGGAGTCGACCAGGGCCCAGAAGCGCCACCGGCGTTCGCCGCTGCGGGCGGCGACGGTGCGCCGCAGGCCGAGGTCGACGGCGAGCCGGGCGACCCGTGCCTCGGCCTCGTTGGCGACGAGCCAGACCGCGCCGAAGCCGAAGTCGCGGGCCAGCCAGCCGCGCAGCGACCGCAGAAGGCACCGGTCGCGGCCGTCGCCCGCGAGCTCGGGGATCGTCCACAGGGTGAGGTCGCTGGCATGTCCGAGGTCCCCGCCGGCCGCGGCGTCGGCTGCGTCGAAGGCGCCGCGATCGCCGGCGGTGGGCGCGCGCCGGGCGAGATCGCGCAGCGTGCCGGCCAGCGGTCGCAGGTAGACGCAGCCGACGCAGCGGCCGGATGCGCGCTCGAGCACCGTGTAGGTGAACGCGACGCCGGCTGCGTGTTCGTCGGCGTGGCGCGCGAGGTCGACCCGGTTGTCGTGCAGTGAAAAGCCGTGCCGCGGCCAGCGGTATCCGCTGCGGCGCAGGAGCAGCGGGCGGGTCACAGTGAGCGCCGCGAAGTCGATGCGCGCGTCGGCGACCGTGAGCGGCCGGAGCTCGAGCCCGGCGCCGGCGTGGAGTCGGTCCGGCGGCGGCCCCGGGTGGTAGGGCCGGTCCGGCGGCGATGGCGGCATGATCCCAGGCTCGCACATCCGTGCGCCCTCCGACACCCGCGCTCCGGGCCGGCGAATCTATACTCCCCGCATGCGCCGCCTCGCTCTGTGGACCGCCGCCCTCCTCGCCCTCGTCGCCGCTGGCACGCTGGCGTACTTCGGCGGCCGTGCGCTGAGCGGGGGCGTCGGCTCGCCCGAGCTCGGCGGGACCGAGCTGCGCAACCCGCCGCAGCTCGACGAGGCCCTGGTCGACGCCTCGGGTGCGAGCCGGACCCTCGCCGAGATCGCCGCGGACGACGGGCGCGAGATGCTGCTCCTGTTCTTCGGATTCACGCGCTGCCCCGACGTCTGCCCGGTCACCCTGGCGCGTCTGGCCGAGGCGTACCGCGACGCGGGCGAGCCCGACGACATCGGCATCGTGATGATCACCGTGGATCCCGAGTACGACACCCCCGAGCGCGTGCAGGCGTACGTCGAGAAGTTCCATCCGGACTTCCTCGGGCTGTCCGGGGGCACGGGCGCCGTCGCGCGCGCCGCCCGCAGCTTCTACATCGGCGTGCGCGTCGTGGGCGAGGGGGAGGTCGAGCACACCGACGTCGTCGCGGTGGTCGACCCGGACGGCCGGATGCGCCGCATCTACGGACAGCTCGACCTCGTCGAGCTCGTTCGCGACTTGCCGAGACTGCCCCGCTCGCTGTAGGGCGCACCGGTCGCGGCCCGGCGGCTCGCGGCGAGCTGTGCCGCCCCGACGGGGCGGCCCCGTGGCAGGGGGCGCTCGCAGGGCCGTGTCGTATGGTGCGGTCAATCGGCAAGCCCGGGAGCGTTCGGCCGTAGGGACCCCGGGGGTCCCACCGGGAGCTTCGTGCGTGCCGCGAGGAGGTGGCGATGGACGCGACTACGGAGACTGCGACGATCGTTCGAGGGTGCTGCCCGCTCGCCTGTCAGGACAGCTGCAGCTGGGAGGCGGAGGTGGTCGACGGCCGTGCGGTGCG
>CBDUCW010000043.1:0-11998 GCA_965365745.1 uncultured Trueperaceae bacterium | reverse complement strand
GGGCCGAGGGCTGGTCCATCACACCGGCTGCCCGAGGATCGCGGTCCACGGGAGCGGGGTGCGGACCTCTTGGATGTCGAGGTAGGTCGCCGCGAGCGAGGGGAGCCGGGCGGTCGTGCCCCGCGCAGGTTGCGGGACCGCGTGGGCGATCCGTCAACCATCGGCGCCTCCCTACATGCTAGAATAGGCATCAGCCTATGGATACCAGCACGATCGTCTCCGTCCGCGGCCCGGCGACCGAGCGCGAGCGGGTGCTCGCCACCCCGTCGCCGGTGCTCGAACTCGTCTACGCGCACTTCTACCTGACGGCCCGGCTCGACCGCGTGCCCGCCCAGGACCGGGTGCCGTGGGCCACGTCCCTGCTCGAAGAAGATCCCGAGCTGGTCGGCGACCTGCAGGCGCTGTGGCCCGAAGAGGCGCCCCACGCCCTGCTCATGGTGGCCGCGGCGGAATTCGAGTACCTCACCGACGCCACCCCGGAGCGCTTTCTGGCCGACGCGCCCGGCCTGCCGCGACGTTTTCGCGACACGCTCGAGAAGCACATCGAGGAAGCCGAGTCCGACGACGTCTCCGAGGACGTCGCCGACGACATGCGCGAGTGGTGGCAGAAGGTGCTCGCCTCGGGGGCGGCGCTCGACGGCGCGACGTGGACCGAGGCGGCGCGGCGCCTCGGCGATCTGTGGTCGTGGCTCGAGCCGACGTGGCAGCGCGAGGGTCACCTCCGCGTCGACGAGGCCTGCCAAGACTTCCGCCACAAGTTCGCCGAAGCGAACGACGTGGTCGGCGCCCTGCCCTCGCACCACTTCGTCCAGTTCGAACACGCGGCCGCGCACATCCGCGAGGCGGCGCGCTCCAAGCGGGTGCTCGTCATCCCGTTGTTCCACGCCACCGACGGCGGCGTCAATCTCGATCTGGTCTCGGTGCAGGTCATCGCCTACGGCCTGCAGAGCGAGCGGATGTTCGAGGCCGTGCACGCCCGCGTGTCGGAGGCCGCGCGCGCGGCCAAGGCGCTCGGGGATCCGACCCGGCTGATGATGCTCACCCTGATCGCGCGCTACGGGCGCTTCGCCCTGACCGTCGGCGACCTCGCCCGGCAGCTCGACGTCAGCCAGCCCACGGTCTCGGGCCACCTCCGGAACCTTCGGGAGCTCGGCTTCGTCACGCTCAGCAAGAAGGGAACCCGGTCGTACTACCACCTCGACGCCGACGCCGTTCGGGGTGCGCTCGAGGCGATCGAGGGCTTGGTGCTGGAGTAACGCCCAGTGCCTATATCGGCTTGTACCTATTGACATTCCAACGGCGATCCCCTATATTGCTTCATAGGAGGTCGCCCATGCTTATGCCCCCGGATGTCACCCGCCGCACCGCCGCCGACCGCACCGCCCGCCTGCGCGACGAAGCCGCGCGCCACCGCAGCACCCGCAGCACCCGCAGCGCCCGCAGCGCCACCGCATCGATGTCGGTCGCTTCGCCCACGCGTTCTCCGGCGGCCCGCCCGAGCGCCGGTCCGCACTACGCCCGGCGCGACGCGATCGCGTCGCCCACGTGGCTCCGCCGCGTCGCACGGCTGTTCGCGCTCGCCCTCCCCTCGCACTGACGACCCGTGTCCCCTCAACCACCGTGCGAGTCGGCCGATCGCCGGCGCCGCGACCTCCGTCCGGCGCCGGCGATCTCGTGCGTGGGCGGGCCGCGAGGCCCTGCACGCCCCTCGGGCCCCGGCCTCGCGCGCGGGCGACCCGGTCGTGCCGCCTCCGCCGCGACCTCGACGTCGATCGTTCCCGAGCGATGAAGCATACGAATCGCCCCCCGGTGGCGGGGTAGGCTCCCGAAATGATCGAGTCCAGCCTCGCCAGCTCCGTGCTGCGCCGCGCCCGCACCGGCGGCGCCGACTTCGCCGAGATCTACCTCGAGCGCTGGCGCCGCCGCTCGATGCGGTGCATCGACGGCGACGTCGCCGAAGCCTCGAGCGGGATCGAACTGGGCGCCGGGATCCGGCTCCTGTTCGGAACCGACGTCGCCTACGCCTACACCAACGACCTCTCCCCCGCCAGCCTCGAGTCGGTGGTGGCCGATCTGCTCCGCCTCAAGGGCGAAGCCGGCGTCGATGCGCGCGGGGGGGGCGGTCTCGACTTCCGGCGTGCGTCCGCGGCGGGCCTGCATGCACCCGCGCGAGCCTTCGACGCCGAGCCCAAGCGGCAGCGCCTCGCCTGGATCCGCGAGATGGACGACGCTGCGCGCGTCGACCCGGCCATCGCGAAGGTCGAGGCGAGCATCCTCGAGTGGGAGCAGGATGTCACCGTGGTCAACTCCGACGGCCTCTGGGTCGACGATCGCCGCGTCCGCACCCGGGCCCTGACCCGGGCGATCGCGCAGGACGACTCCGGGGCCACGCAGACGGGGATCGCGGCCCCCGGCCTTTCGATGGGCCTCGAGTTCTTCGACCGCAACCCGCCGGCCGAGATCGGACGCGAGGCGGGGCGTCAGGCGCTGGTCAAGTTGCGCGCCGACGAAGCGCCCGCCGGAACGTTCCCGGTGGTGATCGGCAACGGCTTCGGCGGCGTGATCTTCCACGAGGCCCTGGGTCACCTACTCGAGACCACGTCGGTCGCGAAGGGCGCGTCGGTGCTCGCCGGCAAGCACGGCCAAACCGTCGCGAGTCCGACGGTGACGTACATCGACGATGGCACGATCGCCCACGGGTGGGGCTCGTCGGAGTACGACGACGAGGGCGCGGCCACCGAGCGCACGGTGCTGATCGAGAACGGCGTGCTCCGGAGCTACATGGTCGACCGCCTCGGCGCCCTGAAGACGGGCTACCACGCCACCGGCTCGGGGCGACGACAGGACTACACCTTCGCGCCGACCTCGCGCATGCGCAACACCTTCATCGCGCCCGGCGACACGCCCATCGGCGACCTGTTCACGGGGATCTCGACCGGCCTCTACGCCAAGAAGCTCGGCGGCGGCCAGGTCCGCCCCGGCTCGGGCGAGTACAACTTCGCGGTGCAGGAGGGCTACATGATCCGCAACGGCGAGATCGCCGAGCCGGTCCGCGGCGCGATGCTCGTGGGCAAGGGCCCCGACTCGATCCGGCGGATCGCAGCGGTGGCCAGCGACCTCGCCACCGAGCCCGGGATGTGCGGCTCGCTCTCCGGCTCGATTCCGGTCGAGTTGGGCCAGCCGCACCTGCTCGTCGACGAAATCGTGGTCGGAGGCGCGTCGTGACCTTCGACGACGCGAAGCGTCACGTGCTCGACGCCGCCCGCGCCCGCAGCCTCGACGCCGAGGTGCTCGGCTCCGAAACGCGCGAGCTCACCCTGGAGAGCTTCGAGGGCGCGCTCAGCGAACTCAAGCACGCGCGACGCGGAGGCATCGGCGTGCGCGTCGTGGTCGACGGTGCGACCGGCTACGCCTACAGCGAGGAGCTCACCCCTTCGGCGCTCGACTGGGCCCTCGACGAAGCCGCCGAGAACGCCCGCCTGCAAGAGGCCGACGACGGCTTCCTGCCCGACGGCGAGCTCCGCCCGCGCAGCGACCTGATCGGCGAAGGGCTCTCGGCTTCGCTCGACGAGAAGGCGGCGGCCGTTCACCAACTCGAGGACACCCTCCGCGCCGACCCCGCCACGGACCAGATCATGGTCGCCCGCTACAGCGAGCGCGAATCGCACGACGTGCTCGGGTCGACCCGCGGCGCCGACGGCGGCTACCGCAACGGCTACGCCCTGCTCGCCGCCTCGTTCGTGGCGAAGCGCGGCGACAGCCTCAAGCAGGGCGGGGACGTCGCCCTCGCCAAGGAGTTCCACGCGCTCGATCCGGCCACCACCGCCGAGACGATGCTGGCGAGCACGACCCGTCTCCTCGGCGCCGAGCCGCTCGCCACGGGTCGCTACCGTGCCTGGTTCGAGCCCACGGTCGTCGCCAGCCTCCTCGGCCTGGTGCTCTACGCCCTGTCGGGAAAGCGGCTCGTCGAAGGCACCTCGCGCTTCGCGGGCAGGCTCGGCGAGCGGGTCGCCTCGAGCCTCGTCACCCTGGTCGACGATCCGACGCTCGACGGCGGCCTGGCCACCCGCCCCTTCGACAGCGAAGGCACGCCGGCCCAGCGGACGCCGTTGATCGACGGCGGCGTGCTGCGCTCCTTCCTGCACAACAGCGCGACCGCCCGCAAGGCCGGGCACGCGAACACGGGCCATGCGGCCCGCAGCTACAAGAGCGCGCTCGACGTGGGCTGCTCGAACCTCGTCCTCGCCCCCGGCGCCGGCATCGAGCCGGTGGACGGTGTGATCGTCACCGACGTCATGGGGCTCCACGCGGGCGCCAACCCCGTCACCGGGGACGTGTCGCTGCAGGGGCTCGGGCTGCGCGTCGAGGACGGCCGGCGTCGTCCGGTCGAGAACTTCGTCTTCGCCGGCAACCTCTTCGCCATGCTCGAGGCCGTATCGGCCATCGGCGACGACCCCACCTGGCGTCCGCTCGCCGGCGGCGCGGCGCTCGTGCCGAGCCTCGAGATCGACGAACTGCGCTTCGCCGGGTCCTGAGTCGCCCGCGCTTCGGCGCCCCCGGGCGTGGGCGGGCTCGATCCTGCCCGCGCCCGGCCCGCTGCGCTGCGTCGGCGCGGCCCGCGAGCCCGCGACGCGGCCCGCTCGCCGTCCCTACTGCGCGCTGACCAGGTCGGGGCGGAGGCTCTTCGCGCGCCGCAGGTAGATGTGCCGCATCTCGGCCTGGCCCTTGCGGGTGTTCACCTGCATGAGCACGCGAACCGCGCGCTCGAGCCGTCCGGGCACCGGGATCTCCTGGTTGCAGATCAGCGGCACGAGGTTCATGCCGAGGTCGCGCGCGGCCTCGGCCGGAAAGGTGCTCGACAGGTCCGGCGTCGTCGTGAAGAAGATCGAGGCGATCGCCTCGAACTCGCGAACGTCGTTCGCGTCGAGCATCGTCTCGAGCAGCTCGCGGGTCGCCTCGAGGATCAGCTCGGGGCGGTCGGCCTCGACCGTGGTCGCCCCACGGATCCCGCGCACGACGAGCGGGGCCGGTTCGGAGGGCGACGGAGCGTCGGACATCGCTGCGAAGCATAGCAGAGGGCCAGCGAGCGCCCGCTGGGGCGTGGGCGAGCCGAGGGTGCGTCGGGGACCGGGCCGGCGCCCCCGCGAGCGACGCCGCGATCCGCCGCCCTGCTACATTCTCGGTATGAACGCCGACGCGAGCCGCCCGCCCGACGCCTGGTTCGAACCCACCGCCGACCAGCGGGCCCTGCTCGGCCCGCTCCGCGAGTTCCTGCGCCGCGAGGTCGCCCCCGGCGCCGCCGAGCGCGATCGCGAGGGGCGCTTCCCCGCCGACCTCGTCCGCGAGCTGGGGGCGCTCGGCGTGATGGGGATGCAGGTTCCCGAAGCCTACGGCGGGGCCGGCCTCGACGCCTCGACGGCGGCATGGATCCTCGAGGAGATCGCCGCGGTCGACGGCTCGTTGTGCCTCACCGTGGCGTCGCACAACTCACTCTGCAGCGGGCACATCCTCCGGGCCGGAAGCGAAGCCCAGAAACGCGCCTGGCTCCCCCCGCTCGCCCGCGGCGAGGTGCTGGGCGCCTGGGGCCTGACCGAACCCGGATCGGGCAGCGATGCGGCGGGGCTGCGCAGCCGCGCCCGGGAGACCGCGGACGGCTGGGTGCTCGACGGCAGCAAGAGCTTCATCACGCAAGGGCGGGTGGCCGGGACCTACGTGCTGCTCGCGCGCACCGATCCGCCCCGCGACGGGCGCGGCTCGAGCGACGGGATCAGCGCCTTCGTCGCGCCCGGGGAGGCCGCCGGCCTCGAAGCCGGCCCGCCCGAAGACAAGCTGGGCCTGCACAGCTCCGACACGGCCGGGCTCCGCTTCGACGGACTCGAGCTGCCGACCGATGCGCTGCTCGGAACCCGCGGCGAGGCCTTTGCCGACGTCATGCAGGTGCTCACCGGCGGCCGCATCGGCATCGCCGCCATGGCGATCGGCCTCGGACGCGCCGCCTTGGAGCGCGCGGCCCGCTACGCCGGCGAACGCGAGCAGTTCGGGCGGCCGATCGGACGCAACCAGGGCGTGGCCTTCAAGCTGGCCGAGGTCGCCGTCGAGCTCGAGTCGGCGCGCCTGCTCGTCCGCAAGGCCGCCCATCTCTACGACCGCGGTCGCGACGCGACGGTCGCCGCCAGCATGGCGAAGCTCAAGGCCTCGGTGGCGGGGGTTCGTGCCTGCGACGAAGCGATCCAGATCCACGGCGGCTACGGCTACATGCGGGAGTACGAGGTCGAACGCATGTGGCGCGACGCCCGCCTGACCCGCATCGGCGAGGGCACCGACGAGATCCAGAAGGTGATCATCTCGCGGCACCTGCTGCGCGAACACGCCGCCCCCGACGCGTGAGCCGGGCGCCGTGAGCCCGCCGTGACGGATGCCGTGACGGACGCCGACCCGCGCTCTCTCGACGATCCGCCCGCGCGCCCGATCTTCTTGCTCACCGACTTCGGGCTGCGCGACACGTACGTCGGACAGATGCGGGCCGTGATCGCCGGGATCGCGCCGGACGCGCCGGTGCACGACGTGGTGCACGAACTCCCGCCGCAGGACCTCGGCGCCGGGGCCTCGGCGCTCGAAGAGATCGGCCCGTGGCTGCCGCCCGGGGCGATCGTCTGCGCAGTGGTCGATCCCGGGGTGGGCACCGCACGCGAACCGATCGCCGCCCGCCTCCGCCGCGAGGACGGTTCGACGCTCGCCGCCGTGGCGCCCGACAACGGCCTGCTCACCCCCTGGCTCGAAACGGCCACCGTCGTCGCGGTCGTGCGGATCGAGGGGCCGGCGGCCCCCCCGAGCGCCACGTTCCACGGACGCGACGTCTTCGCGCCGGCGGCTGCGCGCCTCGCGGCCGGAACGCCGCTGAGCCAGCTTGGCCCCGCCCGCGATCCCGACCGCCTGGTACGCCTGGCGCGGCCCGCGCCGGTGCCGATTCCGGCGGACCCCGCCGCGACCCCGGACGCAGCATCCGATGGGGCCTCGACGAACGCCGCCCCCGGTGGGTGGCGCGGCGAAGTGATCGCCGTCGACCGCTTCGGCACGCTGGTGACGAACCTGCGCCGAAGCCCGCACCTGGTCGGCGGTCGCTGGCGCGTCGAGCTGGCAGGGCGCGATCTGGGCCCGGTGCGGGGCACCTTCGCCGACGTCGACCCCGGCGCGCCGCTGGCGCTGATCGGGAGCTCCGGCCGGCTGCAGATCGCCGTCCGCAACGGCGACGCCCGCGCGGCGCTCGGGGCGGGCGTCGGCACCGCCGTGTCCGTGGTCCGTGCCGCGACCGATGCCGAACCCGGCCTCCCGGGCGACCCGCCGCCCGAAGGCTGACGCCCGTTCGGGCGGGCGCGGGCGTAGGGGCGGCGCGAGGACGGCGCGAGGACGCCGCGCGGACGGCACGGCCCCCCACGAACGGACGTCACCTTCCCCGCTCCAGAACGACCGCTAGGCCGACACGCTCGATTCCGCTGCCGTGCCTCCGCCCGGATCGGAGAGGCCGCTGCGGGGCGCCGCGTCCGCTCGCACGTCCTCGTCCCACACCTCGTCGGGCACCGCCGCTGCGGCGTGGGCGAGCACCCCGAGGTCGGCCCCGTCGCGGTGCATCCCTTCGGTCAGGCGGCGCCGCCACGCTTTGGCTCCGGGCACCGCCTTCACGACGTGCAGCAGGTGGCGAGCCACGGCCGCCAGCCGCCCACCCCGCGTCAGGTGCGCGTCGACGTAGGCCGTCATCGCCTCGAGGACGTCGCGCCGCGTCGAGACGGGGGCCGGAACGCCGTACACGAGAGGGTCGGCGTCGACGAAGCGGAGCGGATCCTCGTAGGCTCCGCGCCCGATCATCACCGCGTCGACGCGGTCGAGGTGGGCCCGTGCGGCGGCCGGCGTTCGGATCCCCCCGTTGATCTCGATCGACAGCTGCGGGAAGTCCCGCTTGAGCCGGTACACGTCGTCGTGGCGCAGCGGCGGCACGGTGCGGTTCTCCTTGGGGCTCAGCCCCGAGAGCCAGGCCTTGCGGGCGTGCACCGTGAAGCGTGCCGGACCGGCCTCGGCCACCACAGCGACGAAGTTCGCCATGTCCTCGTAGGCGTCGAGGTCGTCGACGCCGATCCGGTGCTTCACGGTCACCGGCACGGCGACCGCGTCGACCATCGCCGCGACCCCGTCGCGCACCCGCTCGGGATCCTTCATCAGGCAGGCGCCGAACGCGCCGCGCTGGACGCGGTCGCTCGGGCAGCCCACGTTGAGGTTGATCTCGTCGTAGCCCCACGCGGCGCCGATGCGCGCGCAGGCGGCGAGCTCGCCGGGATCGTCGCCGCCGATCTGCAGCGCGACGGGGTGCTCCTGCGGCCCGTAGCCCAGCAGCCGGTCGCGATCGCCGTGGAGGATCGCGCCGGTGGTGAGCATCTCGGTGTACAGCAGGGTGCGCGCGGTCGTCACGCGCATCAGCGCCCGGAAGTGCCGATCGGTCCAGTCCATCATCGGCGCGACCGAAAGCCGGTGGCGTTCGGCCACACCGCCGACGCCGGCCGTCGTGCGGTCGCGGGGGGTGGGCACCTCGACCGAGGCCGGGGGCGTCATCGCGGCAGCCGCCCTTCCGGCGTCAGGCGCCCGTCGCCGGGGCGGGCACGCGGCGGGGCTGGCGGAAGGTGATGTCCTCCCACTCCCCCTCTTCGACGACCTCGAGCCCGGCGTTGCGATCTCGAAAGTAGGCCACCACGCCCTGCACGAGGTCGTCGGGCGTCGAGGCCGCCGACGTCACGCCCACCGCCCGCACGCCGTCGAAGGCGGACGGCGGCAGCGCCTCGAGGTCGGCTGGTGTCTCGATGCGGATCGCGCGCCCGACGAGGTCCTCGGCGAGCTCGAGCAGCCGCATGCCGTTCGAGCTGTAGTCGCTGGTCACCACGAGGAACAGGTCGACGTCGGGTGCGATCCGGCGCACCGCGTCCTGCCGGTTCTTGGTGGCGTAGCAGAGGTCGTCGCGCGAGGGGACGATCAGCTTCGGGAAGCGCTCGCGCAGCAGCTCGACCGTGCGCAGGGTGTCGTCGACCGAGAGGGTGGTCTGGGTCAGCACCACCACCCGCTCCGGATCGGGCACGGTGACGGTGCGAGGGTCGGCGAGTTCGAGGTCGTGCTTGCGGTTGCCGATCACCGACACCACCGTGGTGGCCTCCGGCGCTTCGCCGCGCGTTCCGATCACCTCCTGGTGCTCGGTGGAGTCCCCGATCAGCAGGATGTGGTAGCCCTCGCGGGCGTACTTCTTGGATTCGGAGTGCACCTTGGTGACGAGCGGGCAGGTGGCGTCGATCGTCGCCAGGCCGAGCTCCTCGGCCCGCCTCCGCACCGCCGGGCTGACGCCGTGGGCGCTGAACACGACCGCCGGGTCGAGCGTTCGGCCCTCGGCCTCGACGCGGGCGCGGACGCCCTCGAGCTCGCCGAGCTCCTCGACGAAGTGCACGCCGTGCCGTTCCTCGAGGCGGCGAACGACGGTGTCGTTGTGGACGATGCTGTGGTAGACGGCGAGTTCTCCGCGGTCGTCGCGTCGGTTCGCGTCGGCCGCATCCTCGACCGCCTCGATCGCCATGACGACGCCGGCGCAGAAGCCGCGCGGTTTGGCGAGATGGAGCCGTTCGATCATGCCCGAAGCATACCGACGGCCCCTCGCACGATGCGTAGGCCGGCGCTCGCTCCGCGCCGTCGTGCGCAGCCGCCCCCGGGGGTCCGCTCAGGAGTCGGCGCCGGCGTCCGCGTCGCGCGCCCGCCCGCGGCGCACCGCATCGACGTCGGCCGCCTCGATCCAGCCCTGTTCGGCGGCGTGCTCCGCGGCGCGGACGGTGTCGGCCGCGATCACCATCGGCACGCCCTCCTCGGCGAGCTCGGCACGGATCGCATCGACCTCGGACCGACGGGCCTCGCCCTCGTCTACATCCCGGATGTAGACGGCGAGGATCTGCCCCGGATGCCGCCGCGCCACCTCGCGGTAGATCTCGGGATCTTCCTGCCCCGAATCGCCGATCAGCAGGAACGGCAGCTCCGGGTAGGTCTCGAGGATCGCCTCGATGGCATCGTGCTTGTGCCGCCCGTGCCGGGTGGGCAGGAGCTCCTCGGCCGTGATCCCCCAGTCGCGCAGCAGGAGCGGCCCCAGCGGGATGTCGTTGAGCTCGAGGAACTCGGCCAGCACGTCGTAGAGGTTCCAGGGGCTCGAGGACACGTAGAAGATGGGGTTCCGGTCGCGGTTCAGCGCCTCGTAGAAGGCCGCGACCCCCCCGAACGGCAAGCGCGTGCGGGCGTTCCCGAAGAGCACCTTCTTCGCCAGCGACAGCGTGCTGGTGGCGTTCGAAACGAGCACCGTGTCGTCGACGTCGGAGATCACCCCGAAGCGGGCGTCGCTGGGCGGAACCACCACCTGCCCCTCGAAGTCGGTGCGCTCCTGCTTGCTGGGGTGCGGCGCGAGCAGCTCGAAGGCGACATCGTGCACGGCGGCGTCGGGGAGCGGCGTCGGCAGCTCGAGCCACGTCTCGAAGAAACCCTCGTGGTCGGTGCGCACGAGGGCGTCCGCCGCACCGAGCCGGATTCGCACCTCGGCATCGGGCACCTCGTCGGAGTCGAAGCGCTTGATCGCGTTCGCGACGTTCGACCACACCGAGTCGTCGGCCCGCGAGCGGCGCAGCCCCTTGTCCTCGAGCACGCGGCCCTTCACGAGCACCCGCTCCCGCGTGCCGTAGGTGAGGTACGGGAACACGAGCAGCGGGTCGCGCATCGTGTGCCGCTTGACCGCGGCTTTGCCTTTGTCGACGGCGCGTTCGACCGAGTGGACGGCGCGCGCGAGATAGCGGCTCCAGCGAGCCATGGAAACCTCCTGTAGGGCCTTCGGGGGCGGACGCGAACGCCGGAATCCTAGCGCGGTCGTCGCCTCCTGCACGTGCCTCCGGCGGGCGTCGCGTCGTCTTGACCGGCCCAGAAAGCGCGTGGTAAAGTTCCGTCCGCGCTCGGAGCACCGAGACGCGAGGGCGATTAGCTCAGCCGGTTAGAGCGCGTCGCTGATAACGACGAGGTCGGTGGTTCGAGTCCACCATCGCCCACCATCGATCGCGCGCCGCCCCTTCGCCTCGAAGGGGCGGCGCGCGCGTTTCGGGCGCGCTCGACCCGATCAGTCGGCGCTGCCGAAGACGTTGCGCTTCGCGCCGAGTTGGAGATCGATCCGAAGGGTGGCGTTCCCGCGCTGCACCGTCAGGGTGACGGTTTCGCCGATCCGATACGAGCGCACGATCCGCATCAGATCGTCGAGCGACGGCGTGGGCGTTCCGTCCACCGACACCACGACGTCGGCGACGATGTCGACCCCGACGATGCGGCCGTCGTCGGCGTAGCGGTTCTGCCGCGCGAAGGGCCGCAGTCCGGCCTCCTCGGCCGGACCGCCGGGCGCAACGAACTGGATGATCGTGCCGGGGCGCGGCCCGAGGTCGAGCGGCGATTCGTCGGGCTGGTACGCCGAATCGAAGCCCCCCTGCCACGACAGGCCCACGACCGGAACGTCGCGCTGCTCGCCCGCGAGCAGGGCGGTCACGAGTTGGCTCTCGAGCCCCACCGGCACCGCGTAGGACGCGAAGTCGGGGCGAACCAGGCCGAGCAGGTAGGGCGGGATGAACCCGTCGGACTCCATCGCGGACGGGTTGAAGCTGATGTAGCTGACGACGCCGATCGCCTCGCCGGCGCGGTTGAGCACGGGACCGCCCGAATCGCCCGGGGCGAGCGCCGCGGTCAGTTCGATCGTCTCGTCGGCGAAGTTCGCACGCGCCGCGCGCACGCCGAGGCGGGTGACCTGTCCGGCGCGGGCGGCGAGGAAGTCGTCGCGGCTGTTCCCGATCGCCACGACGGCGTCGCCGGGGCGCGGGTCCCGATTCGCGAGCGGGAGGTACGACACCGGTGCCGCGGGCTCGGCCCGCATCACGGCGAGGTCGAAGTAGGCATCGAATCC
>CBDUCW010000042.1:0-12020 GCA_965365745.1 uncultured Trueperaceae bacterium | reverse complement strand
CGAGACCGACGCCGACGACCCTCCGGGCGCCGCCTCGGGCGATGGCGCCGCCGGGCAGGACGCGGGCCGCGACGGCGCGGACCGAAGTTCGACCGCCGCCGGCGACGACGACCGCGCCGAGGCCGGGTCCCACGCCGCGAAGGCCGTGGACGCCGAGGACGACGAGGCGATCGGCGCCGAGGTCGGTCGCTCGAGGGACGACTAGCCGTCTCGGGCGGGCCCGCGAGCGGCGCGCACGCCACCTCCGGCGCACCCGCTACGGGATCGCCGCCCTGCCCCGCCTCCGCACGGAAGATTCCACGTGCCCCGCGCACGTGCGGTGCTAGACTTCGCACTCATGTCCCCGAAGACCGACTCCCGCGCAGCTCCGCCGGCCCCCACCGGGGACGCCGTCCGCATCGCCTACCAGGGCATCGCAGGCGCGTTTTCGGAACAGGCCGCGATGGAGTTCGCGCCGGGCGCCGAGGCGATCGGCTACCCGACCTTCGCCGACGCCTTCCAGGCGGTGCTCGACCGCGAGGCCGACTTCGCCTGCCTCCCGGTGGAGAACTCCCTCGCCGGGTCGATCAACCAGACCTACGACCTGCTCACCGATTCCGTCCTGCACGTCGTCGGCGAACAGATCATCCGCGTGCACCACAACCTCCTGGCGCGCCCCGGCGTGGCGCTCGCCGACGTGCGGCGCGTCTACAGCCACCCGCAGGCGCTGGCCCAGTGCGCGGCCTTCATCCGCGAGCACCACTTCGAAGCGATCACCGACTTCGACACCGCCGGCGCCGCGAAGCTGTTGTCGGAGAACGGGAACGGGGACGGCCACGAGCGGGCCGCGATCGCCTCGAAGCGGGCCGCGGACGCCTACGGCCTCGAGGTGCTCGCCGAGCACATCGAGGACATGCCGTTCAACTTCACCCGCTTCTTCGTGCTCGGTCCGGACGAAGCGCCCGGCGGCGACGGCGAGCACAAGAGCAGCCTCGTCCTGGCCACGCGCCACCGCCCCGGCGACCTCGTCGCCTGCCTCGAGGTCTTCCCCACCCACGGCATCAACATGACGAAGATCGAGTCGCGCCCCCGCCGCGACAAACCGTGGAGCTACCTGTTCTACATCGACATCGAGGGGCACATCGACGAGCCGCACGTGGCCTCGGCGATGACGGCACTGATGCGCAAGGCCGCGTTCGTGAAATTCCTGGGCTCGTACCCGGCGGCGTCGACGATGGTCGACCTGGACTGAGGCGCGGGTCCCGCAGCCGACAGCGCCCTGCGGCGCCGCGGCTACACTCGCGGCATGAACGATGCAGTCCTCGACAATTCGAACGGCCGCGGCGCCGCAACCGAACCCGACGCCGGACCGCAGGCCGAAGCCCCGACGCTGACGCTGCAGGCCGCGCTCAAACTCGCCGGCTTCGCAGCGACCGGAGGCCAGGCCAAACAGCTGATCCAAGGGGGCGACGTGCGGGTCAACGGCGCCGTGGAAACGCGGCGCAAGCACAAGCTCGTCGAAGGCGACGAGATCGCCGTCGGCAGCGAAGTGTTCGTGCTCGAGCTCGCTCCCGAACCCGCGGACGTCGGCTGAGCGAGCGCGAAGGCGCCGAACGGCGCCGGGCGCCGGGCTTCGCGGGCGCCGCGCCGGGCGACGATCATGGGACGGCGGCGAGGGCGGGAACGCGGATGCCTCCGCCCGGCCTCGGCCCAGCCCCGCACGGAAGCGGTAGCGTCTCGCCGGCGTAGGCCAACTGGCGACGTCGGTAGCGGCCTGCCGCGGGGTCGCCGTAGCGCTCGAGCCACCGCGCCTCGAGGTCGACGAACCACGCGTGGGGCACGGATTCGTGGGCGCAGCGGGCGAGCCACGCATCGCGTCGCGTCGTCGCTCCGACGCGCACTGCGAGGCAGGCGGCCCGCGCACCGGGTGCGCCGCACGCCAGCCGCAGCTCGCCGGCGGCGCCCAGCGGTCCGACGCGCACGCGGCGCCGGAACGCGCGGCGCGCCGCGGTTCGCGTGATGGCGTCGATCCTGGGATCGGCGCAGCGCCGGCATGCGGAACCGTTCCCGGCGACGAGCGGTTCGCCGCGGCGCGCGGCCTCGCTCCGGGCGCCCGCCACGGCCGCCTCGAGCGCGACCGCGAAGGCGAGCAGGATGCGCCTCGCTGCGGCCTCGCGGGTCTCCACGTCGATCCCATCGTGCGGTGCTCGTCCGCGGCGCCGCACGGCGAGCACGGCCCACCCCGCGAGCGTCACGAGCTCTGCCGAAAGGCCCCGGGGCACGTGCTATCGTCGCGACTTGGAACGTTTGGGGGTTCTCTTCTCTTGCCAAAGCGCACCGACATCGAATCGATCCTGATCCTCGGCTCCGGCCCGATCGTCATCGGCCAGGCGGCCGAGTTCGACTACTCCGGAACGCAGGCCTGCAAGGCGCTGCGCGGCGAGGGCTACCGCGTCATCCTCGTCAACAGCAACCCGGCGACGATCATGACCGACCCGGACGTGGCCGACCGGACGTACATCGAGCCGCTCACGCCCGAGGTCGTCGAGGCGATCCTCGAAATCGAGAAGCCCGATGCCGTCCTCCCGACGCTCGGCGGGCAGACCGCCCTGAACCTCGCGATGGAGCTGCACGACCGCGGCATCCTCGACAAGCACGGCGTCGAGTTGATCGGCGCCAACCGCGACGCGATCCACAAGGGCGAGGACCGCGAGGCGTTCCAGGCCGCCATGGAGCGCATCGGCGTCCGCACCGCCGCGGGCAAGATGATCGGTTCGCTCGACGAGGCGCTCGCCTTCGTCGGGCAGATCGGCTACCCGGCGATCATCCGACCCAGCTTTACGCTCGGCGGGACCGGCGGCGGCGTGGCGAACGACGAGGCCGAGTTCCGGCGCGTGGTCCGGCAGGGGCTGCAGGACAGCCCCGTGCACACGGTGCTCGTCGAGGAGTCGATCCTCGGCTGGAAGGAGTACGAGCTCGAGGTGATGCGCGACCACAACGACACGGTCGTCATCATCTGCTCGATCGAGAACGTCGACCCGATGGGCGTCCACACGGGCGACTCGATCACGGTCGCGCCCGCGCAGACGCTCTCCGACAAGGAGTACCAGGAGATGCGCGACGAGGCGATCGCGATCATCCGCGAGATCGGCGTCGACACCGGCGGCAGCAACATCCAGTTTTCGGTGAACCCCGCCACCGGCGAGCGCATCGTGATCGAGATGAATCCGCGCGTATCGCGCAGCTCGGCGCTCGCCTCGAAGGCGACCGGCTATCCGATCGCCAAGATCGCCGCGCTGCTCGCGGTCGGCTACCAGCTCGACGAGCTCCCCAACGACATCACCCGCGAGACCAAGGCCGCCTTCGAGCCGGCCATCGACTACGTGGTCACGAAGATCCCGCGCTTCGCGTTCGAGAAGTTCCCCGGCGCGGAGCGAGAGCTGGGCACGCAGATGCGCGCCGTGGGCGAGACCATGGCGATCGGGCGCACCTTCAAGGAGAGCCTGCTCAAGGCGCTCCGTTCGCTCGAGCTCGACGTCCGTTCGTCGATGGTCGAGGCGAGCGTCGAGGAGCTCGAGGCGAAGCTGGCCCCGAACCCGCAGCGCATCTTCGCCATGCTCGAGCTGCTGCGCCGCGGCAAGAGCGTCGCGTACCTGTTCGACCGGACCGCCGTCGACCCCTGGTTCCTGTCGCAGATGAAGGAGATCGTCGACGGCGAGGCCGAGATCCGCGAACTGCCCGACCCCGAGACCTGGAACTGGGAGCTGTGGCGCGAGATCAAGCGCTTCGGCTTCTCCGACGCCCGCATCGCCGAGCTCCGCGGCGAGGACGCCGACCGCATCCGCGAGCTCCGCGTGGCCCGCGACGGAGCGCCCGTCTACAAGACGGTCGACACCTGCGCGGCCGAGTTCGAGGCCTACACCCCCTACCACTACAGCACCTACGAGTGGGAGGACGAGGTCGACGCGAACGACCGCGACAAGGTGATCATCCTCGGCTCGGGTCCGAACCGCATCGGGCAGGGCGTCGAGTTCGACTACGCCACCGTGCACGCCGTGTGGGCGCTGCGCGAAGCCGGCTACGACACGATCATGGTCAACTCGAACCCCGAGACGGTCTCGACCGACTACGACACCGCCGACCGGCTCTACTTCGAACCGCTCACCTTCGAGGACGTCCGCAACATCGTCGACCACGAGGACCCGGTCGGGGTAATCGTTCAGCTCGGCGGGCAGACGCCACTCAAGCTCGCCCGCGCGCTCACCGATGCCGGCGTGCCGCTGTGGGGGACGCCGGCCGACGCGATCGAACGGGCCGAGGATCGCGACAGCTTCCACGCGCTCTGCGACCGGCTGGGGATCCCGCAGCCGCGCGGCGGGGTGGCGGCCGAACCGTCCGAAGCGAAGGCGCTCGCGCACGAGATCGGCTACCCGGTGATGGTGCGCCCGAGCTACGTGCTCGGCGGCCGCGCGATGGCCGTGGTGCGCGACGACGCGGAGCTCGAGGCCTACCTCGCCGAGGTCTACGCCGAGCTCGAGGGGCGGCCCACCATCCTGGTCGACGAGTTCATCGAGGGCGCCACCGAAGTCGACGTCGACGCGCTCGCCGACGGCGAGCGGGTGGTCGTCGCGGGCCTGATGGAGCACATCGAAGGCGCCGGCATCCACTCCGGCGACAGCGCCTGCATCACCCCGCCCGTCGGGCTCTCGCAGGCGGCGCGCGACACCATCCACGCCTACACGATCCGCCTCGCCGAGGAGATCGGCGTCCGCGGCCTGCTCAACGTGCAGTACGTCGTTCGCGGCGACGAGGTCTTGGTGATCGAAGCGAACCCGCGCGCGAGCCGCACCGTGCCGTACCTGTCGAAGGCGATCGGCCACCCCCTGGCCAAGTACGCCGCGCTGATCGGCGCCGGCCGCACGCTCGCCGAGCTCGGCCTCACCGAGACACCGACCCCCGACGTGTACAGCGTCAAGGAGGTCGTGCTCCCCTTCGTGAAGTTCCGCGACGTGCTCCCCGTGCTCGGACCCGAAATGCGCTCCACCGGCGAATCGATGGGGATCGACGTCGATCCGGCCCTCGCCTTCTACAAGGCGCAGCTCGGCGCCGGCGTGAAGCTCCCCGACGACGGCACGATCCTGCTGCGCGGGGGCGCCGAGGCGCTCGCCGACGACGTCCGCGCGACGGGCTTCGAGGCGATCACCGAGCTCGACGAGGACCCCGAGAGCGAACCGAGCTACGACCTGCTGTTCGACTTCGGCGCCACCCCCGAATTGCGCCGCGCGCTCGAGCACGCCGTGCCCTACGTCACCACCGAGGCCGCGGCGCGCTGGACCCTGCGCGGGATCCGCGCGGCCCGCGCCGGCATGGACGTGCGCGCGCTGCAGGACGTCGCTGCCTAGCGATCCACCCCGGCCCACGGTTCGCGCCCCGGTCCGATGCGGCCGGGGCGCGTCGTTTGCGGTCGGGGACCCGACGCGGGTCGGGCTCGGTCAGTCGTCGTTCGTCGCCCGGGCGCTGCGGCCGGCGGGCACCGGCACGGCCTCGGCCACGGCGTCCTCGGCCGGCGCCGCCGTGGATGCGGCGGAGCGCACGGCCGACGCAGCGTCGGCGTCGGAGGCGCCCCCGGCCGCGGGCGGGGCGTCGGTGGTCGGCAGCTCGGCGGCCTCGGCCTCGGGGGAGGCCGACCCGACGACGCGCTCGCGGCGCCGGTTCGGGAGTTGCTCGCGCAGCGACAGCGCGTACTGCGAGAGGTGCAGCAGCGCGTCGCTGACCCGGTAGCGCAGGCAGAACTCGCCGCTCCCGACGCGGCTGACCAGGTGGAAGGGGGCGTGCTCGAGGCGCTCGAGCAGCTCGAGAACGGTCTCGCGCGAGATCTCGGCGTCGGTGACGATGTCGTCGAGCAGGAAGACGGCGGGCGCGCGCATCGTCGACAGCCGCGCGATCATCGTCGAGAAGGCGCCGCGCTCGTCGACCCGCTTGCCGATGGCGCGCTCGAAGCGGGCGAGGCCGGCGTCGAACATGCCGTCGCGTTCGAAGTGGGGCTCGAGGTCGACCGGGCTGATCAGCACGGTGTCGGCGAGGTCGAGGACGCGGTCGAGTCCGGCCCACGACCACAGCGTGGCACGGGCGAGGTCGGCCGGGGCCTGCAGCCGCGCGAGGTCGCGGTGGTCGCCGAAAACGGCCAGGTAGCGCGCCCCGGTGTCGCGTCGGCGCGACAGGAGGGGCGCCCACTCGAGCCGCTGCTCGTCCGGCAGCGGGTGGATCAAGACCTGGTAGCTGCGTCGTCCGAGGTCGGCGCGCGCCGTGAGCAATCCGGATCCGAGGCTTTCGACCTCGTAGCCGAGCGAGACGAGCGCTTCGCGCACGCGGCCGAGCGCAGCGAGTTCGCCGGACTCGGGGCCGCGGTCGGCGTGCGCGCCGGGGAACTTCAGGCCGCTGGGGTAGCTGGCCGCGGACGGTGCACGCGTCACGCGGACCGAGCCGTCGACCGGCAGGGGATCGGGATCGGACGGCGCGAGCTCGGGGCCGTCGCCGTCGTCGGCGAACAGCGGGGACGCCTCGGCATCGCGCCTCGGCCGGGCGGCCGCGGCCTCGACCGTCGGCGCTCGGGCCGGCTCCGGAGCGGAGGGCGCGGGTTCCTGCGCCGGGTCGGCGCCCCCGGGGGCGCCTGCGGCCGCGGCGTCGAGTCCATCGGCGTGGGTCGCCCCGACATCGGCGCCGCGCGAGGATGCGGGTGCCGCGTCCGTCGCGGTTTCGTGGGCAGCGGCCTGGTCGAGCGCCTCCTCGAGCTCCACCGCGCGCCAGCGCCCTTGGGCGAGGCGAACGCGGGGATCATCGGCGAGGCGCCGGGCGAGGTCGAGGTCCTGCGGCAGGTGCGGCAGGGCGGCGCGGATCTCGGCGGGCGTCATCGGACGTCCGCCGGTTTCGAGCAGCGTGACGACCTGCTTGAGGTGCGCCGCCAACGCCCGCGCGCCGGCCCCTGCGCGCTCGTCGCGCGGGGCGGGGGTCAGGGCGAAGCGACCGTCCTCGAGCGGCCGGATCACGATCCGGTCGTTCACGCCGAGTTCGTGGTTCTCCATGAACGGGCCGAGCCCGCCCACGCGGCGGGGTCCGCGGATCTCGAGCGGGAGTTCACGGTCCAACGCCGTGTCCACCGCCACCACGGTGCCTTCGTCGGGGAATACGTCGAGCATCGTCCCCGGCAGCGTGAGTTCTCCGCTCCGGAGGCAGATGCGGGTGAGCGAGTAGACGTACTCCGTCATCGGCTCCTCCTCGTGGGGGCGGGCGGCGCGCCCGGCGCGAACGGGGCGACGCGCCGCTCGATGGTTCGAGCCGCGCGTCGGGGGGTGGAGTGCGAGCGGCGCGTGGGCGTCCCCTTCGGGGCCCAGGCTGCGCCTGCGTCGATCGGTCGTGCGGTCGGGGGCGGTCCGGTGCGCACACGGCGGCGGACGCCCGCGTAGAGACCCCGGCGACGCCACGTGGCGTCGAGTCGGGCGCGCCGGTCGCCGGCCGCGTCGGGGCCGCGTGCCGCAGCGCACTCGGTGCGGCGCAGTCCGTCCGCGACGTAGGCGGACACGTGCTCGTAGGCGGAACCGAGGCCGGGCTCGTGCACCGGATCGCGGGCGGGATGGCGGGCATCCGGCCCAAACGAAGCGCGCCCCGTCGGGGGCGAGACCCGTAGCGACGCGCGTTCCTGCGCGTGACGAGCCCTACCGACGGAGGCGAACGGAATCACGAAGCCTATGGTAGCAGACGACGGCCCCCGCCCGCGCGCAGGGCGCAGACGGGGGAACACGGGCCGAGCGGCGGCCGCGCGCGTCGTCGGGGACGACCTCCTACGAGCGGAGGTACGGATTCAGGAACACCAGACGGCGGCGGGGCTTGGTCGGGCGCGAGGCGTCGGGCGCATCGCTGCCGGGTCGCTTTGTGAGCTCGGCTTCCCGCTTGCGCTGGCTCGCCTTGCGGCCGCGGGGCGCGAGCGACTTCTCCTCGTCGCCGCCCTTCGCGGAGCCGTTGCGGCCCGACCCGCCACGCTTCGAGGAGCCGCTGCGGTCGCGGTCGCTTCCGTCGAGAACCATCGGCGGGGCCTTGCGGCCGAGCGGCGTCTTGAGCTTCTTGGGCGCGCGCTGCTTCTTGATGACCTCGTCCGGCTCGACGTCGGGAACCGACATCGACGCGGGAATCAGATCGATCTGGCGCACCGTGGGGTTCGCGTTGAGGATTCGCACCTCGACGCGGTCGCCCATGCGGTACTTCTTCTTGCTCGACTTGCCCATCAGCATCAGGGCGTCCTCGACGAACACGTAGTAGTCGTCGTCGAGGTGCGAGACGTGCATCAAGCCTTCGATGCCGTTGGGCAGCGTGACGAAGACCCCGAAGTTGGTGACGCCGGAGACCTGCCCCTTGAAGGTTTCGCCGCGGTTCTCCTTGGCCCAGACCGCGTGGAAGTAGCGGGTGAGGTCGCGCTCGGCGTCCTGCGCCACGCGCTCCTGCACCGAGGCGTGCTCGGCGAGCTTGGGGAAGTCCGAGCGCATGCGCTCCTTGAGCGTGGGGCTGAGGCGGTGCTGCAGCATGGCCCGCACGGCGCGGTGCACGACGAGGTCGGGGTAACGCCGGATCGGGCTGGTGAAGTGCAGGTAGTTCTGGAACGCGAGCCCGAAGTGGCCGACGTTCTCCGAGGAGTAGCGGGCCTGCTTGAGGCTGCGCAGCAGGAGGGTGTTGACCATCTGCGCCTCGGGCTTGCCCGCGGCCTGCTTCAGGATCTCCTGCAGGTCCTTCGGTTCGGCGTTCTTGAGATCGACCTTGTAGCCGAGCTTCTGAAGCGCCTTGTTCAGCGACTCGATCTTCGATTCGCTGGGGTCCTCGTGGATCCGGTAGAGCGCGGGGATGTCGCGCTTGTCGAGCTCCTCGGCCACGAGCCGATTCGCGAGGAGCATCATCTCCTCGATCAGCTGGCGGGCCTGGTTCGAGCGGATCGGCCGCAGGTGCAGCGCGCCCTGTTCGTCGACGTCGACCTTGGCCTCGGTGAAGCTGAAGTCGAGCGCGCCGGCGCCCATGCGGTCGCTGCGCAGGCGTTCGGCGAGGTTCATCAGCACCTTGACGTCGCGCTCGAGCTTGCGCTGCCCGCGCGGCAGGCGCCCGCCGTCGGCGAACTCCTGCACCTGCTCGTAGGTCAGGCGTGCGTCGGATTCGATGACGGTTTCCTTGAGCTTGACGCCCTGGACCTCGCCCCCGCGGGTGATGTCGATGAAGGCCGACAGCGCGAGGCGCGGCTCGCCTTCGACCAGCGAGCAGATGCCGTTGCTGAGCTCCTCGGGAAGCATGGGCAGCACGCGTCCGGGCAGGTAGACGCTGGTCGCGCGGTCCTTCGCTTCCTTGTCGAGCGAGGTGCCTTCGGCGACGTAGTAGCTGACGTCGGCGATGTGGACGCCGATGCGCAGGACGCGGTCGTTGCCCTTGCCTTCGTCGAGCCGCTCGAGGCTGAGCGCGTCGTCGAAGTCCTTGGCGTCTTCGCCGTCGATCGTGAAGGTCGGGGTGGCCCGGTAGTCGGTGCGCCCGGCCATCATCTCGCCGGTGACCTTGGAGGGCACCGACTCGGCTTCGGCGAGCGTGTCGCGGTCGAATTCGTCCTTGAGGCCGTGCTTGACGATCACGGCGAGGGTTTCGACCTCGGGATCGTCCTGCTCGCCGAGGACGTCGACGACCTCGCCGAAGACGTCCTTCTCATCGGACTCCTCGGGCCACGACATCTGGGCGACGATGCGCATGCCGCCGTCGATGGCGCCGACCGAGTCGGGCGTGAGCAGGATGCGCTCGCGCAGCCGCGGGTTGTCGGGGCGCAGGATGGCGTAGCCCTTGCTGTATTCGAGGGTGCCGACCACGTGCCGGTTCTTGCGTTCGAGGATGCGTACGATCTCACCGCTGGTGCGGCCGTCGTCGCTCTTCATCGGGTTGGGTCGTGCGACCACGCGGTCGCCGTCCCATGCGCCGGCCAAGCGGTCGGCGGGGATGAAGAGATCACTTGTTTCTCGCTCGTCGGGGATCACGAATCCGTACCCACCCGCCGCGACCTGCAGCCTCCCGAGGAAGAGGTTCATCTCCTTCGGGAGCCCATAGGTGCGGCGGCGCGTACGGATGAGCTCGCCGGAGTCGGCGAGCTCCGCGAGCGCGCGCTGGAGCGCGGCTCGGTCGTCGATTTTCAGGCGCTTCTGAACGTCCTGGACATGCCACGGACGCTCCGGATGATCCCTGAAGAATTCGAGAAGGGCTTGGGTTTCGAGTTCACTCATCGGTTGCGAGCATACAGGGCATTCGCAGAGATCTACGCTCTGCGGGGAACGCACGGTGCACGATGGCCGCGCCCCGCCGGGGACATACCGGGCGCGAGTGCGATGCTCGAGCCATGGACACTCCCGAGATCCGCAGCGTCTACCTCACCGCCGCCGACCCCGACGCCGCCGCAGCGCTCGGCGCGGCGCTGCTCGACCGGCGCCTCATCGCCTGCGCCAACGTGCTGCCCGGCGTGCGCTCGCTGTACCGCTGGCAGGGCGAGATCGCCGACGAGGCCGAGGTTGCGCTCGTCTGCAAGACGGCGGCCGACCGCATCGACGCGTTGATCGCCGCGGTCGAGGAGCTGCACGCCTACGACGTGCCCTGCGTCGTCGCGTGGCCCGTCGCCGAGGCATCCGCGGCGTACGCGCACTGGGTCGTGGCCGAGACGCGGCCCGCGACGGACGCCTAGCCGTCGCGGGCGCGGAGGCCGCGGGCTGCGCCCGTCGGCTCAGGCTTCGTCGACGAAGGTGGCGATCGCGGCGAGCGGCTTCTTGTCGATCTGCGGCACCGAGGCGTTCTCGGCCGGGTGCCCCACCACGACCAGCACGAAGGCGCGCTCGTGCGCCGGGCGGCCGAGGATCTCGTTGAGGAAGCCCATGGGCGACGGCGTGTGGGTCAGCGTGGCCAGCCCCGCCCGGTGCAGCGCGGCGAGGAGGAAGCCCGTGGCCAGGCCGACCGACTCGCGCGGGTAGTAGTGCTTGCGCCGGGTCCCGTCGGGCTCGAGCGCGTAGGGCTGCTCGAAGACCGCGATCAACCAGGGGGCGGCCTCGAGGAACGGCTTGTCGGCGTCCGTCCCCAGCGGCGCGAGCGCGTCGAGCCAGGCCTGCGGCGCCCGTTCGGCGTAGAAGGCGCGCTCTTCGGCCTCCGCGGCCGTGCGGATGCGACGCTTCGTCGCCGCGCTCGCCACCGCCACGAAGTGCCAGGGCTGCTGGTTCGCCCCGGACGGGGCGCGGCCGGCCGTTCGCAGGCAGGTTTCGATCACGTCCCGCGCGACGGGGCGATCGGAGAATTCGCGGACGGTCCGCCGCGGACGCATCGCGTCCTCGAAGGCGCGGGCGGCGGCGAGGACGTCGTCGTCGCTGCGGCGGGGGTAGCCGGTGAGGGGCGTGCGGGCGGCAGGCTCGCTCATGGGGCAGTGAACCACGACCGCCCCGCGAGCACCGGTTGGTACACTTCCGAAATCCGTGCCCACGGTCCGCCCCTTGGTCGTGCTGGAGGTCGCATGTCCGTCGCGCGCCCCTCGCTCACCGTCGGGATCGAAGAGGAATACCAGATCATCGATCCCGAGACGCGCGAGCTCAAGAGCTACATCACGCAGTTCCTCGAAGGCGACCACTCGCTGCTCCGCAAGCGCGACGTCAAGCCCGAGATGCACCAGTCGATCATCGAGATCGGGACATCGGCCTGCGAGACCGTGCAGGAAGCCCGCAGCGAACTGATCGAACTGCGTCACGACGTCCAGGCGATGGCCCTCGACCAGGGCGCGGCGATCGCCGCCGCCGGCACCCACCCGTTCAGCCGCTGGCAGTCGCAGGAGATCACGCCGGAGGAGCGGTACCTCGGCGTGGTCGAGGAGATGCAGCACCTGTCGCGCGACCTGCTGATCTTCGGCATGCACGTGCACATCGGCATCTCGGATCGCGACTTCGCCATCGACGCCATGAACACGCTGCGCTACTTCGCGCCGCACATCCTGGCGCTTTCGG
>CBDUCW010000041.1:0-12105 GCA_965365745.1 uncultured Trueperaceae bacterium | reverse complement strand
GCTCGAGGCCGTCGTAGCCCATCTCGCGCGCGAGGGGCGCGAGTTCGGCGAGCGGAAGGTCGGCCCATTGGCCGGTGAACAGCGTGACGGGGCGAGGCATGGCAGCGGGACTCCTTGCGGGGCGCGGGACGACCCGTCCCACTGGGGCGCCTGCGGTGGCCGGCGCCGGGGAGCGGACGGGGGAGGGGCTCGCATTCGGTGCGAAACGGCTGTGCCTCGAGCCTACCCGACGGCCCATCGAGGCCCGCGCGGACGGAGCGAGGCGCCCGCGGTATCCTGCGCCGATGGCTCGCGCGAGCTCCGCCCCCGACCTTCTCGCCCCGCTTCTCGGCGGCGACGAGCGGGCGTTGGCGCGGACGATCAGCTGGCTCGAGCGCGGCGATCCCCGCGGTGCCGAGCTGCTGGCGGCGGTACGGGCCGCGGCGCCCGGCAGCGAGCGGCCCCGCCCCCATATCGTGGGCGTCACCGGTTCGCCGGGGAGCGGCAAGAGCACGCTCGTCGACGCTCTGATCTCGGCCGCCCGCGGGGAGGGTCGTCGGGTCGCCGTCGTGGCCGTCGACCCGAGCAGCCCCTACTCCGGCGGCGCGATTCTCGGCGACCGGATCCGCATGATGCGGTGGCACGACGACCCGGGCGTGTTCATCCGCTCGATGGCGACCCGGGGGCACCTCGGCGGTCTGGCGGCGGCGACGCTGCAGGTGGTCGGCCTTCTGGAGCAGCTCGACTTCGACCTCGTGCTCATCGAGACGGTCGGCGTCGGGCAGTCGGAGGTCGACATCGTCCGCGTCGCCGACACGACCCTGCTCGTGTTGACCCCCGGGGCCGGCGACGGGGTCCAAGCCTTCAAGGCCGGGATCATGGAGATCGCCGACGCGTTCGTGGTCAACAAGGCCGATCTCCCCGGGGCCGAACGGCTGCGGCGCGAGATCCGCGCCGCGCTCGAGCTCGCCCACCCCGCTCCCGGAGCCTGGGTGCCGCCGATCCTGTTGACGACGGCCTCGAAGCGCGAGGGGATCGAGACGCTGGTCGACGCCATCGACGAGCACCGGACGCACCTGCGGCAGGACGAGGCCGACGGCGCGGCCGTGCGGCGACGGGTGCGGTTCGAGATCGGCGCCGCCCTCGACGCGCGGGTTCGGCGCGCCTTGCGCGAGGCCGAGGACGAGCTCGTCGAGGCCGTCGCGACGGGCCGCTCCGCCGCCGACGCCGCCGTGACGGCCTGGCTCGCGCGCTTCGCCGGCAGGGCCGGTGCGCATCCCGACACTGCGGCGGACCAGGAGGCGCCCGGCGCCGGGCCTGCCGGCGCGCCCGGCCGAGGGGACGGGGGCGCCGAGCCCGAGCCCGGCGCCGGGTCGATCGGCGGCACCACGGTAGACTCCGAGCGATGATCCACGCCGTCTACCCCGGAAGCTTCGATCCGTTGCACAACGGCCACGTCGACCTGATCCGTCGCGCGAGCCGCATCTACGACCACCTCACGGTCGCGGTGCTGCACAACCCGCTCAAGGAGTCGCGCACGTTCTCGATCGACGAGCGACTCGACATCCTGCGCGCCACGATCGAACGTCTCGGCGATCGCTACGGGATCGACAACGTCGGCTTCGATCGCTTCGACGGGCTGCTGGTCGACTACATGCACTCGGTCGAGGCCTCGGTGATCGTCAAGGGGCTGCGCGCCACGAGCGACTTCGAGTACGAGCTGCAGATGGCCCACCTGAACCGGCAGATCTACGACAAGGTCGAGACGACCTTCATCATGACGGCCACGCGCTGGAGCTACGTGAGCAGCACCCGCATCAAGGAGCTCGCCAGCTACGGGGCTTTCGACGCGGTGGCGAAACTCGTGCCCGCGGCGACACGCAGCGCGCTGGACCTGAAGTTCGCCGACGCCCCCGAGCGCGACCTGTAGCCACCGGAGCCCCGCCGCCGGGCCGACGTCGGGCGTCTCCGACGGCTGCCACGGCGTCGCATCGTCCCGCGTCGCCCCCGCCGCCGGGCGTCGCGACCGGGGCCCGTATACTCGTGGGCGCGCCGCTGCGCCGCCCGGCGCCCGGCACGCTCGACGCGGCGCGGAAGGACCCCACCCCATGCCAGCTTCCTACATGCTTCGCGGCGTCGCCGCCGACGGCGGGATTCGCGTCGTCGGCGCCGACACCACCGCCCTCGTGGCCGACGCCGTCGGCCGCCACCAGGCCTCGCGCACGGCGGGGGCCGCGCTCGGGCGCACGCTCTCCGGTGCGCTGCTGCTGTCGCACGCCCTGCTCAAGAATCCGCAGGATCGTCTCACGCTGCGGCTGCGCGGCGAAGGGCCGCTCGGCGGCGTCATCGCCGACGCGGGGCTCGACGGGGCCGTCCGCGGCTACGTCGGCAATCCCGACGTGGAGCTTCCGCCCCGCGGCGACGGGAAGCTCGACGTGGGAAGCGCGGTGGGGCGCGACGGGTCGATCGAAGTGATCCGCTCGCACGCGCCGTACGGCGACCCCTACGGCAGCTCGGTCGAGATCGCCGACGACGTCGCGACGTTCCTCGCCAAGAGCGAACAGATCGCCTCGGCGGTCCTGCTCGGCGTGTACTTCGGACCCGACGGCGTCGGCGCGTCCGGCGGCGTGCTCCTGCAGGCGCTCCCGGGTGCGGACGAAGCCGCGCTGGCGCGGCTCGAGGCCAACGTCGGCGCCTTCGGACAGCTCACCGACGGGCTCCGGCGCGGTTCGCTGCTGCAGACGCTGCAGGAGCTCACCGCCGGGCTCGAGCTCGAGCTGCTCACCGACGAAGCCTTGCCGCTCACCTTCGCCTGCCGCTGCGACACCCGCAAGGCGCTCGAGGCGGTCGCCTACTTCTCGCCCGAGGAGCGCGAACGCATGATCGACGAGGACGGCGGTGCCGAGGTCGTCTGCCACTGGTGCAACGAAGCGCGCTGGCTGGAGCCGGAGGACATCCGGTCGATCCGCGGCGACGAGATCCGCTGCCCCGATTGCGACACGCTCTGGTACCGCGAGGGCCAGTCGACGATGATCCGCGACCACGAGCTGTGCGCCTGCGGACGTCCCGTGCAGCTGCCCAACTGAGCGCGGAGGATGCCCGCGTCCGCCGTCGTTGCGCTGCTCGTGCTCGGATTGCTGTGGGGATCGGCGTTTCCGGCGATCAAGGTCGGGCTCGAGGGCTTCGGACCGGCGGGCTTCGTGCTCGCCCGGCACCTCGTCGCCTCGTTGGTCCTTGTGCCGCTCCTCGCCGTCCGCGGCCACCGATTGCTGCCGCGCCGCCGTGACGTCGGAACCTTCCTGCTCCTCGGCGGCATCGGCATCACCGTCTACCACCTCGCGCTGGCCGTCGCCGAGCTGCGCGTGTCGGCCGGCGCTACGAGCCTGATCATCGCGACCGTGCCGGCGATGTCGGCCTTGCTCGCCTATGCGCTGACCGACGATCGCCTGTCGCCCCGGGGGTGGTGGGGCAGCGCGGTGGCGTTTTCGGGCGTGGCGATGATCGTGGTCGGCGACTCGAGCGGCCTTCGGATCGACGGCTTCGCCGGTTTCGCGCTGATTTCGGCGCTCGCGTCGGCGCTGTTCTTCGTGATGCAGAAGCCGCTGTTCACGCGCTACCGGGCGACCGAAGTCGTGGCCTTCGCGACCTGGGCCGGAACCATCCCGCTGCTGTTCTTTCTGCCCTCGCTCGGCGCCCAGATCGGCGACGCCGGCCCGCGCGCGCTGGCCGCGGCGGTCTACACCGGCGTGTTCCCGTCGGCGATCGCCTACACCCTGTTCTCGTACGCGCTCTCGCTGGCGCCCGTGACCCGCGTGACCACCTTCCTCTACAGCGTGCCGGTGTTCAGCCTGCTGCTCAGCTGGTGGCTGATCGACGAGATCCCCTCGCCGCTGACGCTCGTGGGGGGCGCCGTGGCCATCGCCGGCATCGTGGTGGTCAATCGGGCCCGCCGCCCCGCGCCGCGTACGCCGGTGGGCGGCGGGTAGGCCGCACGCCGACGCCCGGCCGCGGACGTTCGGGTTCGCGTGGGCGGACGCGGACGGTGCCGCGCGGCGGGTTCGCCTAGAAGGGCCAGAATCCGACGGGGCTCGCCGACCACAGCGGCTCGCCGTAGCGCGCCCCGATGAAGGTGCCCCAGTAGGCCGCCCGCCCTCGGCGCCGACGGTAGATGTCGGGCGTGACCGTCTCCGACGCCGCCTCGCCCGTGAACTGGCTGGTATAGCAACGGACCGCGGCCTCCCACGTGTCGATGTGGTCGCTGACGTCGACGACCAGCGACGCCTCGAAGGGGCCGTTGCCCATGTAGTGGAACAGGTGCTTGGGCTTGGTCGGCTCGCCCGACAGGGGGGAGTTCGCCAGCGCCGCGAGATGCACGGCGGCCGGGACGATGCCGGCGGCGGCCACGTGGTCGGGGTGCCGGTCGTTGGGGTGGGGGGCGCACACGACCCGCGGTCGCAGGTCGCGCAGGGCCCGGGCCAGCGCCAGGCGCCGATCCTCGGAATCGAAGATGCGGCTGTCGGGCCAGCCGAGGTTGCGGCGCACGTCGAGCCCGAGGATCTCGGAGGCGGCCGCGGCTTCCTCGGCGCGCAGCTCGGGCGTGCCCTTGGTGGCGGACTCGCCGCGCGTCAGGTCGAGGATGGCGGTGCTCAGGCCGGCCGCCTTGGCACGCGCCAAGGTGCCCCCCATGCCGAGTTCGGCATCGTCGGGGTGGGGGCCGATGACGAGAAGGTCGATCACGTGGCATCTCCCGTTCGGGGGTCGGTCGGCGGGGTCGGAGCCGCGGAGGCGGTGGAAGCCCGGGCGTCCTCGGCGGCCGCGGCGGCCGCGCGCTGGGACCGTTCGCCCAGGCGGCGCTCGGTCCCGGCGGCGAGGCGCTGCAGGTTCCCGCGGTGGCGGTACACGGCGAGCAGGAACAGCGCGAGCGCGAGGTAGACGGTGGGCGCAGGCGAGCGGCCGTGCCCCACGAGGATGGCGATGGCCGTGAGGATGCCCACGAGCGAGCCGAGCGACACGAAGCGGCCGATCGCCATCGTGAAGATGCCGACGGCGCTGGCGAGCAGCGTGGTGATGGGCGCGAGCACGAGGAACACGCCCAGGGTCGTGGCGATCCCCTTGCCGCCGCGCAGCCCCAGGAAGGCGTTGAAGTTGTTGCCCAGCACCGCCGCGAGACCGGCCAGCGCGACGCCCCAGGGCCCGACCTGGAAGAGCATCGCCAGGAGGACGGCGAGCGCGCCCTTGAGCGGGTCCACGAGGACGACGATCAGCGCCGGGAAGGGTCCCATGGCGCGGAGGACGTTGGTCGCGCCGATGTTCCCGGACCCGAAGGTCTGGATGTCGATGCCCCGGCTGCGCGCGATGAGGTAGCCCGTCGGCACGCTGCCGAGCAGGTAGCCGACAACGACGGCGACGATGGTGAGGATGACGTCCAGCACGAAGGCCTCCGGGGGTCGACGGCTCGGAGAGGGGAGGGGGTGGCTGCGCACAAGGGCAACCGGGGATCGGGGACGGGGGCGAGGGCGGCGCAGGGTGGGAGCGACCGCGGCGGGGCCCGGGAAGGGCTCGCGCAGGCGCGAACGACCGGCAGACGATCGATTGTAGCGCGGGGTGCACGGGCGGCGGCCGCCGCAGCGCGGCGCGACGGCGCCGCACGGGACGGTCCCGGAGGCCGCGGTAACGTACGCGGGTGACGCAAGCGGTCCTCTTCTCGCTGGTGATCGCCATCACCGGCATCTACGCGATCCGGTGGACGGTGCGCCTGGCGCCCCTGACGAGCGAACTCCCGTCCAAGACGATCATCGCGACGGTGTTGGCCGGGCTGGTCGTGGCCGGTGGCGTGAGCTCGCTGCAGACGCCCGAGGCGCTGCGCTGGATCGCGCTGGTCGCCGCGCCCATCTACGTGCTCGCGCCGCTGGCCTCGCTGGGCCTGGCGCGCTCGCGTCGCTACGGCGTGGGCGACGCCCTGGTACGGGTCCTCTACTGGACGCGGCCCGGACGAGCCGGCCTTCGGCGTCTGATCGCCCAGGTCGCCCTGCAGCAGGGGGACGCTCGGGCCGCGCTCGACCTCGTCGAGCGCTTCCCCGACGACGCGCCGCTGATGCGCGCCCAGGCGCTCGCGCTCCAGGGTGCCTGGGACGACGTCCTCGACCTGCGACTCCCGCGCGAGGGCGACAACGCGTTCCTCGGCGACGCCGCGCGGATCGAGGCGATGCTCGGGCGCGGCGAGGTCGAGCGGGCCGAGCGCGAGCTCGAGGAGGTCGAGCGCCGCTTCGATCGCAGTTCGGGCGGTCCGATCGGCTACCGCAGCGTGCAGTTGAGCAAGGCGCGGGTCGCGGCCGCACAGGGCGACTTCGAGACCGCGCGCGACGCCCTGCAGACGCCCATGGTCGGCGTGCCGCCCCACCTCGTGTTCCACATCTTGAGCCGCGCGGCCGACGCCGCCGGGCGTCACGAAGCGGCCGGGAAGCTCGCGACGCAGGCCTACGCGCTCGCGCCCGCCGCCCTCCGAGAGCGCTACGGCGAGCGGGTCGACGCGCACGGGCTCGAACGCCCGGCTCCGGCGGCTCGGGGCCGCCGTCCGCTGGGAACCTACGCACTCCTCGGCGTCCTCGCGGTCGCCTTCGGCGCGCAGCTCTGGCTCGACGGGAGCTTCGGCACGCCGCAGGGCGCGGCGCCGTCGACGCTGGTGGCCGCCTGGCTGCAGGGCTTCGGCGGCGTCCCGGACGTGGGCGCGTGGTGGCGCTACCTCAGCTATGCGTTCGTGCACGGAAACCTCGTCCACATCGCGTTCAACGTGTGGGTCCTGTTCGACATCGGACGCATCTACGAGGCGCGCCGCGGGTGGGGCAACCTCCTGGCGGCCTTCGCCCTCGGCACGGCGGCCGGCGCCTACCTCACGCTCGTCGCCCAATCGGGGCAGCCGGTCGCGCTGGTCGGGGCTTCGGGGGGCGTGCTGGGGATCGCGGGCGCCCTGCTGGCGGACGCGCTGCGGTCGCGGCGCCCGCAGGATCGGCAGCTGCGCCGCAGCCTGCTGCAGTGGATGGCGCTGATCGCTCTGCTGTCGCTCGCCGTGCCCAACGTGTCCTTGTGGGGGCACGTCGGCGGCGTGCTCGGCGGGGCGGCCTGGGGCTTCGCGCGCCAGGGTCTGCCGTCGTCGGGCCTGTTCGACCGCGCGGTCGGTGTGGCCGCGGCCGTGCTGCTCGCGGCGTCGGCCGCCCAGGCCGCGCTGCTGGCGATGCGCCTGTTCTAGCCGGCGGGCCTAGCGGGCCATCGCCACGCGCTCGGCGCGGTGCCACCAGCTCGAGAAGCTCCGCAGCGAACCCGAGACGCGCGCGAACGGCTCGTCTTCCACGACCGAGACCGGGAGGTCTTCGCCGGCGTCCATCCGGTCGAGCGTGGCCCACGTCTGCGGGTGCCAGCTTCCCGCGCTCGTGACGCTGGATCCGCGCGCCCGCACGGCCGCGGTCAGTTCGTCGATCCCGTCGTAGAGCAGCAGGTCGGCCGGCCGGCCATCGCGACGGAGCCGGCGCGTGAGGTCGGCGGCGAGCTGCACCGCGAAGGCGAGCCGTTGGAAGCTCGGCTGCTCGGCGCGAAAGCGCCCGGCGTCGAGGCCGACGATCACGGGCCGGCCGCCGTCGACGGCGGCCAGGGCCGCCGCTGCGGGGGAGAGGCGCTCGGCGTTCAGCAGCACGACGGCGTCGTCCTGAGGGTCGCGCACCAGGCGCGGGTGCGGCACGAGCCCCTCCGTCGACGGTTGCTCCGACGGCCGCTCGGCGTAGCCCCCGCGCCCGTAGCCACCCAAGAAGCGCTCGGCGATCTCGTCGTAGCTCGCGTCGAACGGCGCCCCGGGGCACGGCCGGTGCCCGTTCTTGGCCATGTTCGCGCTGTTGAAGATGTAGGGCTTGCGGCTGAAGGTCGAGGCGACCCACTGCCAGCTGAGCGCGTTGGGCCCGGGCTCGCCGTCGATGAGGTGCCGGTAGAAGAAGCGCTCCCCGTGCCACCACTCGATCTTCGCGTAGTGCACCACGTAGGCCGCGAACCACATGCGCGCGTGGTTGTGCACGTGCCCCGTCGACCGCAGCTCGTCGACGACCGCGTCGATGCAGGGCAGTCCGGTCTCGCCACGGTCGAGCGCCTCGGGCCAGTCGTCGCGCTTGTCGCCCGCGGGGTACTTGTAGGGCTCGAGCGATTCGTACACACGCTCACCGAGCTCGAGGAAGACCGTGCGGAAGTAGGCCTTCCAGCCGAGCTCGGCCACGAACTTCCGGTAGTCACGGCTCCCCGCCCCGAGTTTGCCGCCGACGACGCGCTGCACCTCGACCGGCGTGAACACGCCCCAGGTGATGTAGGGGTTGAGTTCGCTGACGTTGCCGTCGACGCGGTTCCGGGTGCTCGCGTAGCCCGTCGGGTCGTAGTCGCGCAGCGCGGTGCGCGCCGCGTCGAGCGTGGGTTCGAACCGCGCGGACGGCTCGGGCGGGCCGGCGTACAGACCGGCGAGGCGGTCGGCGAGCACGTCGAACGAGGCGGCACGATCGGGATCGAGGAGCATGGCGAAAGCCTAGACAGGGGGCGGCGCCCCGTCCGTAGGGGCGCGCGGAATGTGCCGCCGAGCCGGCGCTGCGGTGGCCCGGCGAGGGGGACCGTGACGCGACGCGACCGGCTGGAGCCAGGGCTCGAACGAGCTCCGGAAGCGGCGGTGCGAACGTGCATACGGGCGAACGGAACTTCATGCAGCACGTGATACGGTCGGCGAGCACAGGAGGGCCATGTTCGACACCTACAACGGAAACGCGTTCTTCGACGAGACGTTCGCGAGCGACCAGTCGCCGCGAGCGCACTATCGTGCGCTGCTCGACGCCTTCGCCGCCTACGACGAAGCGGAGTTTCAGCGTCGGCGCGCCCTCATCGAGCTCGTGCTCCGCAACCAGGGCATCACCTTCACGGTCTACGGCGACACCGCGGGCACCGAGCGGGCCTTCCCCTTCGACCCCTTTCCGCGCATCATCCCCGCCGACGAGTGGGCCCACATCGAGGCGGGACTCGAGCAGCGCGTGCGGGCCCTCAACCTCTTCCTGAGCGACATCTACGGCGATCAGGAGATCCTCGAGGCGGGCGTCGTTCCGCGCCACCTGGTGCTCGACAACGAGAACTACCGCACCGTGATGCGGAACGTCGACCCGCCCCACGGGGCCTGGACGCACGTGGTGGGGTGCGATCTGATTCGGGATCACGAGGGCGTGTACCGCGTGCTCGAGGACAACCTGCGCGTTCCGTCGGGCGTGTCGTACATGCTCGCCAACCGCGGCGTGATGGCACGCAGCTTCCCCAGGCTGCTGCAACGCTATGCGGTGCGGCCGATCAGCCAGTACGCGATCGCGCTGCTCGAGAGCCTGCGCTCGCTCACGCCGCGCGACACGGCCGATCCGACCGTGGTCGTGCTCACGCCGGGCCAGTTCAACAGCGCCTACTTCGAGCACGCCTACCTCGCCCAGCAGATGGGCGTCGAACTGGTCGAGGGCCGCGACCTCTACGTCGACGAGGGCCGGGTGTGGATGAAGACGACCCGCGGCCGCGAGCAGGTCGATGTGATCTACCGGAGGGTCGACGACGACTTCCTCGACCCCGAGGCGTTCCGGCCCGACTCGATGCTGGGCGTACCCGGCCTGATGGAGGTCTACGCTGAGGGCCGGGTGGCGCTCGCGAACGCGGTGGGGACGGGCGTGGCCGACGACAAGGCGATCTACGCCTACACGCCCAAGATCATCGAGTTCTACCTGGGCGAGAAGCCGATCCTGCCCATCGTCCCGACCTTCCTCGGCAGCGATCCGGAGCAGCTCGAGCACATGCTCGCCCACGCCGAGGAGATGGTGATCAAGGAGGTCGGCGGAGCCGGCGGCTACGGCATGCTCGTGGGTTCCGAAGCCGGCGAGCGGGAGCGGACGGAGTACCTCGCCAAAGTGAGGGCGGCGCCCCACGACTACATCGGGCAGCCCATCGTCAAGCTCTCCCGGCACCCGACCTTCTACTCCGACAGCGGCGCCTTCGAGCCCTGCCACATCGACCTGCGGCCCTACATCCTCGTCGGAGAGGACATCACCATCGTCCCCGGCGGCCTGACCCGCGTGGCGCTGCGGCGCGGCTCGCTGGTGGTCAACAGTTCGCAGGGCGGCGGGTCCAAGGACACCTGGGTCCTGGCCGACGGCGAGGACTTCACGGACGGGACGGCGCTCGAGGGGCAGGTCCCGCAGTGACCCGCGAGGTGTCGAGCTACCGCGCGTCGGAGCGCATGCTCTCGCGCATCGCCGAGAACCTCTACTGGATGGGGCGCTACGTGGAGCGGGCCGAGAACACCGCGCGGCTGCTCGACGTGAACTACCACGCGATCATCGAGGCGCCGCTGGCGCCCGGCGCCAGCGGCATCGTCGACGAGCAGTGGGCGCCGCTGCTCGCGATCGGGGGCGAAGAGGACGACTTCCGGAGTCACTTCGACCGCGCCGACGCCGCCAGCGTCCCGCATTGGCTGACGGTGCACCCGGCGAACCCGAGTTCGGTGCGCTCGGCGCTCGGCGCCGCGCGCGAGAACGCGCGCACGCTGCGCGACCGGATCTCGTCGGAGATGTGGGAGGCGCTCAACCGCGCCTGGCTGCGGCTCGGCGCGGGGGTCGACGCGCCCCCCGAAGAGGACGCGCTCCACGACTACTGCGTCGCGGCGCGCGAGGCGAGCCACCTGTTCTTCGGCATCGCCGACGCAACGCTTCCGCGCGACCTCGGCTGGTACTTCATCCGCGCCGGCCAGTACCTCGAGCGGGCCGACAATGCGGTGCGCACGTTGATGGTGCGGTACCGACGCTACGGCGGCATGGCCCCGGTCGCCGCCGGACTCGAGGCGCACCGCGGCATGGCGCTGCTGAAGTCGCTCTCGGCCTACGAGGCGTTCCGGAAGCGCTACCGCGCCGCGCCGACGGCCGACCGCATCGCCGAATTCCTGCTGCTCGATCCGCACTTCCCCCGCAGCTTCCGCTTCGCGGTCCGGGTGCTCGCCGAGATCCTGGCCGAGGTCGAAACGCGCAACCCCGACACCTCGGGCGAACCCCAGCGGCAGGCGAGCTGGTTGGGGGCCCGGCTCGTGCATGCCACGAGCGCCAGCGACATGCTCGGCGAGGACGTCCACGCGATCGACGACGGCGACGACAGCCTCGAGCGGCTGCTCGAGGAGCTCGCCGATATCTCGCATACGATCGCCGCCACGTACTTCGATCCCGCGCCGCGGCGGAGCTAGCCGCCCGCTAGCTCGGGGTCGACAGCACCGGAGCGCCCTCGGCGTGACGCACGACGATCTCGACGGTCATGTCGCCCTGGCCCCCGCCGCGGCGCAGCCCGCGCACCGGTGGGACGTCGTCGTAGTCGCGCCCCACGCCGATCTTCACGTGAGCTTCGGTGACCATGCAGCCGTTGGTGGGGTCGAACCCGACCCAGCCCGAACCGGGCAGGAACACCTCGACCCAGGCGTGCGACCCCTCGGCGCCGATCATCCGCTCGTCGCCCCACGGCGCCGCGTGCACGTACCCCGACACGTAACGAGCCGGCACCTCGGCGAGCCGCAGCAGCGCGAGCATCGCGTGGGCGAAGACCTGGCCCACGCCGCGTTCGGCAAAGACGTCGAGCGGCGTGTCGACGTCCGTCGCGCCACCCCGGTACTGGAAGCGTTCGTTCAGGTAGCTGTTCAGAGCGGTGGTCCAGCTGGCGAGCTCGTCCTCGGGCTGCAGCCGGAGCGCTCCGAACACCTGGAACCAGTCGGTTCCGAGCGGGACCCTCTCCGTGGGGGCCAGCGTGCTGAAGAAGCGGTGGCGGAGTTCGGGCAGCACGTCGGCCCCGATCGACATCGGCTGCGGCGCCGGGTGCGTCATCACGCGCGACCGGGCGGTGATGCGAAGCGTGTCGTGCGGCTCGTCGAGCAGGAAGTGGTGCATCACGTTGCCGTGCGGATCGAGTTGGCTGCGCAGCACCGGTTTGGGGTCGATGTCGAGATCGAACGCCAGCATGGTCTGCCGGTAGTCGTCGGCCGGACGCAGGCGCAGCTCGTTGAACGAGTCCCAGCTGGGCCGGGTGTAGACGTAGCGGGTGGTGTGT
>CBDUCW010000040.1:0-12339 GCA_965365745.1 uncultured Trueperaceae bacterium | reverse complement strand
CTGGGCGAGCTCCTCGGCTCCCATCCCGTCTTCGGCTTTGTCGTAGGCCTCGTGGATGAGCGTGCCGTCGATCGTCTCGCGCGCCAGCAGCGCTTCGGCGACGGCCTCCACGACCGTCCACTTCTCGTCGATGAGGGTGGCGGTCTCGTCGTAGGTCGAGCTGAGGATGGCCGTGACCTGCTCCTCGAGTTCGCGCGCCGTCTGCTCGCTGAAGTCCTTGCGTCGGCTGATCTCGCCGCCGAGGAACACGGGGCCGGAGTCGCTGCCCCAGGCCACGTACTCGTCGGACCCCATCCCGAGATCGAGCACCATCTGCTTCGCCAGGCCGGTGGCCTGCTTGAGATCGTTCGAAGCGCCCGAGCTGATGGTTCCGGTGATCTTCTTCTCGGCCACGCGGCCCGCGAAGGCGACGCGCAGCTGGCTCTTGAAGCGGTCGACGTCGTGGAACATCTCTTCCTTGGACAGCGGCGCCATGAAGCCGCCCGCGCCGCCGCGCGGCATGATCGTCACCTTGCGGATCTGGCCGATGCCGGCCTGGGCCGCGAAGGCGACCGCATGCCCGGACTCGTGGAAGGCCAGGATCTTGCGCTCGTCGTCGGTAGGTACGAGGCTGCCGCGGCGCAGCCCCAGGGTGATGCGGTCGAGCGCTTCGTTGAAGTCGTCCCAGGCGATGGTCTGCTTGCCCGTGCGCGCGGCGACCAGGGCGGCCTCGTTGGTCAGGTTCTCGAGGTCGGCGCCCGAGAACATCGGGGTCGCTTCGGCGAGGCGGCCGAGGTCGACGCCGGAGGCGACCGGCTTGTTGCGCACGTGCACCTTCAGGATCTGCTCGCGCTCGCGCTTCGTCGGCAGCCCGATGGTCACCTGGCGATCGAAGCGGCCGGGACGCAGCAGCGCCGGGTCGAGGATGTCGGGTCGGTTGGTCGCCGCGATGATGATCACCGAGGTGTCCTTCTCGAATCCGTCCATCTCCGACAGGATCTGGTTCAGGGTCTGCTCACGCTCGTCGTGCCCGCCGCCGATGCCCGCCCCGCGGCGCCGGCCGATGGAGTCGAGCTCGTCGATGAAGATGATCGCGGGGCTCGCCTTGCGAGCCTCCTCGAACAGGTTGCGGACGCGGCTGGCGCCGACGCCGACGAACATCTCCATGAACTCCGACGCCGAAACCGTGAGGAACGGGACCTCGGCCTCGCCGGCCACGGCGCGCGCGAGGAGCGTCTTGCCGGTGCCGGGCGGTCCCACGAGCAGCATGCCCTTGGGGATCTCGGCGCCGATCTTGAGGTACTTCTGCGGGTTCTTGAGGAAGTCGACGACCTCGACGAGCTCCTGCTTCGCCTCGTCGTGCCCGGCGACGTCCTCGAAGGTGGTGGGGACCTTGTTCTCGCGGCCGTAGGTCTTGGCCTTCGACTGCCCGAACTGCATCACCTGGCTCGGCCCGCCCTGGGCGCGCATGAAGATGAACCAGAAGAAGGCGATCAGGATGACGATCGGCAGGATGCCGATGGCGAAGTCGAGCCAGCGCGAGGGGTTGCTGAAGTCGTACTCGACGCCGCTGGCCTCGAGTCGGTCGAGGAGGCTGTCGGTGATCACGCCGGTCGAGGTGAACGAGCGGATCGTCACCGGCTCGCCGTCGAGCGTGATCTGCGTCTCGCGCACGAGCTCGCCCTCGATGTTGCCGTTCTGCCGCTCCACGTTCACCGTGGCCACGTTGCCGGCGTCGACCTGTTGGTTGAAGGTCGAGAACGGGATGTCGGTGGTCGAGCCGCCCGAATTGAACTGGTTGAACACGAAGAAGCCGAGGATGATCAGCATCACGAACAACCATGGATTGAATGAGCGTTTCAACAGAGCCTCCTGAGGCAGGAGCGCGAGGGTGCATCCGTGGCGGGCCGTGTCAAACGGCGGCAATGCCCGTCACTCCTAGAGTCCTGCGAGCGTAGCACCGGTGAAGATGAGCATGCTGTAAGCTGAGGGACCAAGCTCACAGGCGCCAGAAACGTCGTTTGCGACGGCCAAAACGGAGGCTCGGCCAGGAGCCTTCGTGCGGGCCGGGCGGCGGGCCCGTCGACGGGGTCGATGCGCCGCCCTTCCCGGGGCCCGGCGGGCCCCGGATCCCGGGAGAATCGAAGCCGGCCGAACCCCTCGGGATTCGGCCGGTCGCGGGACGGCGCCTCGGCTCGTTCCAAGCGGTGGAGTCGGTGCGTCCTGGCGCCCGGACGCCACCGCCGCGGGGTGCGCTGGCTCAGCCCTGCCCTTCGAACTTGTGGCTCTTGGGGATGGCGACGATGCCCGAATCGAGGACGGTGAGGCCGCGCTCGCGGTCGGCGTCGGCGTCGACGCCGATCTCCATCCCGTCGGGAATGACGACGTTCTTGTCGACGATCGCGTTGCGGACGACGGCGCCGCGACCGACCTCGACCTCGTCGAACAACACGCTGTTCTCGACCAGGGCGCGGCTGTTCACGCGCACGCGGCGCGAGAACACGCTGCGGCGCGCGGTGCCGCCCGAAATGATGACCGACCCCGACATCAGGCTGTTGAAGGCCTGGCCGCGGCGGTCCTCTTCCTCGTGCACGAACTTCGCCGGCGCCGAGAATTCGGCCGACCCGCGCAGCGGCCACTCGTAGTTGAACAGGTCGAACTCGGGCTGGATGTCGACGAGGTCCATCGAGGCTTCCCAGTAGCTGTCGATCGTCCCCACGTCGCGCCAGTAGACGTTGTCGCCCTTCTGGCCGGGGATGGGGTTGCGGGCGAAGTCGTACGCCATCAGCCGGTGCCCGTCCTTGAGGGCCATGGGCAACACGTTCTTGCCGAAGTCGTGCTCGCTGTCCTCGTCGGCCGCGTCGCGGTTGAGCAGGTCGAACAGAGCTTCGGTCGAGAAGATGTAGTTGCCCATCGACGCGAGGGCGTGGCTCTTGCGCCCCGGGATCGGCTTGGGCTTGGCCGGCTTCTCCTGAAATTCGGTGATTTGGAAGCCCTTGTCGACCTGCAACACGCCGAAGCGCGTGGCGTCCTCGACCGGGGTGGGGTAGGCCGCGATGGTGACGTCGGCGCCCTTCTCCATGTGGTACTCCAGCATGTGGCTGATGTCCATCTTGTAGATGTGGTCGCCCGAGAAGATCGCCACGTAGTCGGCCTTGTTGTTCGCGATCAGGTGGAGATTCTGGTAGATCGCGTCGGCCGTGCCGCGGTACCACTCGGCGCCGAGCTCCTCGTACAGATACATCTGCGCGGGCGCGAGCGTAATGAAGTAGTCCGACAGGAAGCCGCCGAAGCGCCAGTGCCGCTGGATGTGCTCGGTCAACGACTGCGCCTTGAACTGCGTGAGCACGTACATCCCGTAGATGCCCGAATTGATCATGTTGTTGAGCGCGAAATCGATGATGCGGTACTTGCCCCCGAAGGGCACGGCGGGTTTGGTGCGCTTCCAGGTGAGGGGGTGCAGGCGAGTGCCCTTGCCTCCGGCGAGGACCATCCCGATCGTCTTGGCGCGTTTCGTAGCCATGGCGTCTCCGTTTCAAGAAGGCGGCGAAGGGTCGTCGAAGCAGGCACGGTCGAATCCCGGCGGACGCCTTCGTCAAGCGTGCACGGAGACCTCGCCCGCGACCACGATGTCAGATTGCCCCGATTGTACCGGACCGCAGCCGCGTTTCGACCAGAGCCCCGCATAGCCCGGGGGCGTCGCCCCGACGATGCCGAGGTGCCGCCGGGCGCGCACCGGGCGTGGACGGGGCGCCGTACACGCCGCCGCCCCACCGTGACGCGCACCCCACACGCCCCCGGTGGATGCCGCGTAGCCTCGGGGCGTGGAAGAGCTTCGCGAGTACCAGGACTACCTCCTCGCCTATCGGCTGCGGGCCCTGCTCGGCGGCCGCGTCGCCCCGCGCGAGCGCCAGCTCGGCCTGGCCGCGTATGCGCGGCTGCGGCTCGAGCGCCAGGAGCTCGCCGGCTCGATCGTCGGTCAGGGCGAGTACCGCGACCGGATGCGCCGCGTCGATGCGCTGACCGACCGTCTCAATTTCGGGTTCTGGACGAATCCGAACGAGACCATCCGGGTGATGCGGGCAGTCGCCGACGCGGGGGGCTGCCGTGCGCTCGAGTCGGAGGCCGACTTCATCGACGGCTTGCTGACGCCCCGCGAGCGCGAGGTGCTGCGCGACGACGAGGCCGCAGGGGTCGCGCGGTACTACCTCGGCCTGCTGCGCGCGTCGGTGGCGTACCTCGACCCGGCCGTGTTCACCCGACTCCGCGACGAGATCGAGCCGCTGCGCGAGACGCTGCCGATCTTCGTCGTCGACGCGGCCCCCCCGGGGGGCGGCGCGGCCGCGCCGGACCGAGCGGTCGCCGACTGAGTCCGTAGCCAGCGCCGTGCCTGATGGCGACCGCCGCCGAACGGCGGATGTCGCGCTGCCGCCGCGGGCCTGCCGGGGGCCGATGCTAGCCTTCGGCCGATGACGACCGCACCCCGCCCCTGCCTGCTCGACCTCCCGCTCGGCGAGCTGCCGACCGACGGTCCGGAGTTCCGGCGCGGCCAGCTCGCGACGTGGCTGTACGTGCACGGCGCCGCCGACTTCGGATCGATGACGAGCCTGCCCAAGGCGTGGCGCGCCGAGCTGGCCGACGCCTGGTCGACGTCGCCCTTCACCTCGGCCCAGCGCTTCCCGTCTGCCGACGGATCGGTGCGGTACCTATTCGAGCTCCCCGACGGGCGGCGCACCGAGGCGGTCTACATGCCCTACCCCGACCGGACCACGGTGTGCATCTCGTCGATGGTCGGGTGCCCGGCCGGGTGCGCCTTCTGCGCGACCGGCGCGCTGGGCTTCGGACGCAACCTCACCCGCGGCGAGATCGTCGGCCAGATCCTCGCGGTCGCCCGGGCCGAGGCGATCGAGCCGCGCGACATCCGCAACGTCGTGCTGATGGGCATGGGCGAAGCGCTGCTCAACTACGACCATGCCCTCGCCGCGATCCGCCGCATGATCGACCCCCGCGCGCTCGACATGTCGCCGCGCCGGATCACGCTCTCGACCGTCGGGCTCCCCACGCCGATGCGCCGCCTCGCCGACGAGGGGCTGGCCCTCACCCTCGCGGTGAGCCTGCACGCACCGGACGACGAGACGCGGCGCGAGATCATCCCGACCGCGCACGCCCACTCGGTCGCCGACATCATCGACGCGCTGCACGTGTGGCAGGACAAGATCGGACGGCGGATCTCGATCGAATACACGATGCTCGACGGGGTGAACGATGCGCCGGGGCAGGCCGACGCGCTCGCCGGTCTGCTACGGGGCCTGCGGACCCACGTCAACCTGATCCCCTTCAATCCGTGGGCCGATTCGGGCTTCCGCTCGAGCCCGCGCGTCCGCATCGACGCCTTCGAGCGGCGGCTCGCGTCGCGCGGCGTTCCCGTGTCGGTCCGCTTCAGCCGCGGCCGCGACGCCGGCGGCGCCTGCGGCCAGCTGTCGCTCCAAGGCGCCGAGGCCTGAGGGCCGCCGCGAGCGGCAAACTTTCCCTTCGCCATCGTGTTTTTTCCCGTGGGCGATTTCACATGGCGCGCGAGCGCAGCTAGACTAGACTGAGAGCCGAATTCTCGTCGCCGCAGGCCGTTCGTCGGCGCGATCGCGACGCGAACGGGCCTCCGACCGAGGCTCCGCCCCGACCGAGGCGCGCCTCGAACGAGTCGCCGCCCGCCCCGCGCCGATCCTGCGCATCGACCCACCCGACACCCCCGCGCGGTCCGCCACGCGACTGGAGGAAGGCATGATGATCCGACCCAGCCCCCGGAAGCGCGCCCTTCGAGACGCGTCGATCTTCGCTCCTGCGAGCACGCGACTCCCGTGGCACGCGATCCTCGTCGCGGTTGCGGCGTGGCTGGCGTTCAGCGTCGCCGGTCTCGGCTTCGCCCAAGACCTCGACGCCCTGCGCGACGCGGTCCAGGCCGAACCGACCAACGTCGAGGCTTGGATCGAGCTTGGCGATGCCCTCTACGAAGCGGGCGACGTCGAGGGGGCGAAGGACGCCTTCCTCGAGGCGGTCGCGGTCGACTACCGCGCCTGCGACGCGCACTACGGCCTCGGCCTCGCCGAGTTCGGCCGCGGCGACTTCCAGGCCGCGCTCTTCGCGTTCAACGAGACCACGCGCCTCTGCGCCGATCGATTCGACGGCCAGTTCAACCGCGCGGTCACGCTCGCACGCCTGCGCCGCAGCGCCGACGCCGCGGCGGCCTTCCGCACGGCGATCGAGGTCGCCGAGCCCGAGGCGACGAGCAGCGATCTCGTCAACGCCTACCTCGGCCTCGCTGGCCAACTCGAGAGCACAGGCGACAACGCCGGCGCCGCCGCCGCCTACGGCAGCGCCCTCGAGCTCGACCCGACCAACACCGACTTCGCGTTCCGCCGCGGCCGCGCGCTCTACAACGCCGGCCAGGGCCTCGACGCGCTCCCCGATCTCGTCGAGCTCGAGCAGACCTCCGACGACTACCGGGTCTCGGCGCTCATCGCCGACATCTACGTGGACCAGGGGCAGGTCGACTATGCCCTGCGGTCGCTGCAGCGCGCGCTGACGACGGCCGAAGCCGACGGCGACGACGCGGCCCAGGCGAACATCCTCGTCGAGCTGGGCCTGCTGCAACGCGAGCTCGGCCGCACCGCCGAGGCCGCGGGCAGCTTCCAGCGCGCCACCGATCTCGAAGGGGCGACGTGGGAGGCCTTCTACAACCTCGGCGTGAGCTTCCTCGAGTCGGGGCAGACCCGCAGCGCGCTCGACCCGCTCGAGACCGCCGCCGAGCGCCAGCCCGACGTCGGCGCCGTGCAGCTCGCGCTCGCCAGCGCCTACGACCAGCTCGCCATGACCGATGCCGCACTGCCGGCCGCGCGGCGCGCCGTGCAGCTCCTCGCCGACGCCGACCAACGCGTGCAGGCGCAGTTCATCCTCGGCCGGGCCCTCTACCGCCAGGGCGACTACGAAGCGGCGGCGCGCGAGCTCGAGCAGGTCGTGGCCGCGCGGCCGTCGGACGGCCAGGCGCAGCTCTGGGCCGGGCTCTCCGAGTACCAGCTCGGCAACTACCGCAGCGCCGCGCTCTACTACGAGCGCGCCGTGCAGCTCGAGCCTGGCAGCCCCGAGGCCCGAATCAACCTGGGCGCCGCCTACCTGGCTGCCGAGCGCTACGAGGATGCCGAAGCGGTCTACGGCCAGCTCGTGACCCAGAACCCCGACGACGCGCAGAGCCAGTACAACCTCGGCTGGTCGCTGATCGGCCAACAGCGCCGGGGCGCCGCCCGCGACGCGTGGGGAAGCGCCTGCGACCTCGGCTACACGGCGGCCTGCGAAGCGCTCCAGCGCTACTTCTGAGCGGCGCGCAACGACCGCAATTCTCCGAACGCCCCGGTCGCGACGCCCGTCGTGGTCGGGGCGATTCGCATCGAGAGGTAGGTAGACTAAGGGCATGGACTGGCTTCGAAGGAACTGGCCCGATCTCTTGATCGTCATCGCCCTGATCGCCGTGATCGGGGGGATCGCCATGACGTTGCTGACGGGCGGCTTCAGCGTGCCTCTGTTCAACAGCGCGCCCTCGACCCCCTCCCCGTCCTTGTCGGTCCCGTCCACGACGACCCCGGCTTCGCCCTCGACCGCAACGCCCGCGCAGCCGTCGACGACGGACGCAGGCGACGGCGCGGAGTCCACGGACGCGGGGACTCCGTCGGACGACGACGGCGCGGCCGCGACCTCCGCATCCGGCGACGCGACCGATCCCGGCACGACGAGCAGCTCGTCGACGTCGGGCGGCATCGCGGTTCTGCCCCCCTCCGACCCGGCGACCGACGACGCCGACGACGACGAGCCGACCGAGGCGACCGGGTCGGGCGACGCCGCCACGAGCGCGGCCAGCTCCCCGGCGAGCACCCCCGCGTCGGGCTCCGCAGGCTCGACGGCGGGCGCCCCGCCCACGTCTCCGAGCACCCAACCCGGGACCGAAGCCCCGTACCGCGTGTCGGTCGGCGCCTTCGGCAACCCCGCCAACGCCGAGCGCTTCGCCGCGACCTTCCGCGCGGCCGGATTCCCCGTGTTCGTCGGCACCCAGGACGATCTCTCGATCGTGCTGGTCGGCCCCTACGACACGCTGGGCGAAGCGGAAGCCGCCGCCGAGCGCGTCGCCGCCGGCGATTTCGACGTCGACCGGCCGGTGATCTTCCGCCTCGACGACGGACCCGTCGCCGGGCAGAGCGACACCGCTGATCCAGAACCCGAACCGGCACCGGCCGCAACGGAGTCCGCGGCGGCGTCGCCCGTGGAGGCGGTCGCGACCGCGAGCAGCGGCACCTTCCTGCAGATCGGCGCCTACGGCGACGCCGCCGCGGCGCAGCCGCAGATCGAGCGCGCCGAGGCGCTGGGCTTCGCGGTGGACGTGCGCACCGAGGACGGCCTTCGCAAGCTCGTGCTCGGCCCCTTCGACGACGACGGGCTCGACGCGGCGCGCACGCGCCTCGAACGGGCCGGCATCGAATTCTTCGTTCGCGCCGACTGAGCGTCGGGGGCGCCCATGTCGACGATCCCGACCGCGACCATCAGCCGCCTGGTCACGTACCTGCGCATCTTGACGCGGCTCGAGGCCGACGAGGTGCGCAAGACGTCGAGCGACGACCTGGCCAAGGAGGCCCACGTCTCGGCCTTCCAGGTGCGCAAGGATCTGGCCTACTTCGGCCGCTTCGGGACGCGGGGCGCGGGCTACACCGTCAAGACGCTGCGCCGTGAGCTGCAGCGCATCCTCGGCCTCACGCGCCCGTGGAACGTCGCGATCCTCGGGATGGGGCGCCTGGGCGAGGCGCTGGCCGACTACCCCGACCTCGACCGCTACGATTTCGTGCTCAAGGTGGGCATCGACATCGCGCCGGAGCGGGTCGGGACGACGGTCGGAGGCATCCCCATCCACCACCCCGACGACCTCGCCGGGCTGGTGGAGGAACACGCCATCGACATCGGCTTCCTCACCGTCCCGCAGCGCGCCGCCCAGGACGTCGCCGACCTCGCCGTGGCCGCCGGCATCCGGGGGATCCTCAACTTCGCGCCCGCGGTGATCGACGTGCCCGACGACGTCCACGTCGAACCGGTCGACTTCTTGGCGGGGCTCAAGCGGCTCTCGTTCTACATCCAGAACCCGCAGCTCAAGGAAGAGCTGGCCTAGCACGGGGCTGTCGCCCGCTCGCCGTGCTGCGGCACCTGTGGCGGGGCGCCTTGTGATCGGCGACCGGCCGGCGGTACCCTGCGCCGGTATGCCCTCCGATCGCCTCGCCCCGCAGCTGGAGCGCTTCGAGACACGCCTCGCCAGCGAGCTCCGCTCGTCGGTCGCGTTCATCGAAGCCATCGGCGGCGACCTCGCGGCCGCCGGCGGCAAGCGGCTGCGTCCGCGGCTTGCGTTCCTGGCCGCGGCGGCCCTCGATCTCGACGATGAGCTCGGGATGCGCGCCGCTCTCGCCGTCGAGCTGCTGCACTCTGCGTCGCTGCTGCACGACGACCTGATCGACGATGCCGAGACGCGACGCGGCTATGAAGCCGCGTTCCGGCACTACGGCAACGTCGTGTCGGTCATGTCCGGCGACTACATGTTGGCGCGCGTCCTCGGGCTGCTCGCACGGAGCGACGCGGCGGCATTCACGCAGTTGATGTCGGACACGGCGGCGCGCATCTGCGAGGGCGAAGTGCTGCAGTTTCAGATGGCGACCCTCGAGACGTGGAGCTTCGAGAACTACCAGCTGGTGATCGAAGGGAAGACCGCCACGCTCCTGGCCGCGGCGTGCGAAGGGCCGGCGCTGCTCGCCGACGCCGCGCCGTCGCACCGCGCTGCGCTGCGCACCTTCGGGATGGCCTACGGGCGCGCCTTCCAGATGCGCGACGACTACCTCGATCTCCTCGGCGATCCCGAGCGGATGGGCAAGCCCGTAGGCGGCGATCTGCGCGAAGGGAAGGCCACGTACCCCGTCCTGGTCGCCTTCGACGATCCGGAGGTGGGCGAAGAGGCCCTCGCGATCGTGCGGCGGCACGCCGCCGGCGACGGAGACGTCGAGCGCATGCGGACGCTGATCCGCGCCTGCGGCGCCGACGAGCGAACCCGCCGCGCGATCGAACACGAGGCAAAGGCCGCTTCCGGCGCGCTGGCGCAGCTGCCCGAGGGCTGGGCCCGCGACGAGCTGGCGGCCCTGCCGCCGCGCGAAGTCGAGCGGCTGAGCTAAGCCGGGGCGCGACCGCGGCCGCACCGCGGTCCGTGGGGCGGCGAGGCGGCTCGCTAGGCCCGAGGCGACTCGGTGCCGGTCGACTCCGTGTCGTCCGCACCCGGCGCTGCGTCGGGGGTCTCGGGTCGGGCGCCGCCCGGCGCCGCCTCGGCCCGCCTGCGGATCGAATCGATCATGCCGGGGAAGACGAGCGTGTGGAGCGGAAACACCGCCCACCAGTAGAGGAACCCGAACAGTCCGCGCGGCTCGAAGTAGGCCGTCTGCCGCAGCTCGCTCGTGGCTCCGTGCGAGACGACGTCGAAGCGCAGCCAGGCCCGCCCCGGCAGCTTCATCTCGGCACGGAGCTGGAGGTGGTTGGGCGGATCGACCGACTCAACGCGCCAGAAGTCGAGCGCGTCGCCGGGGAGCAGCGCGTGGGCGTCGCGCCGCCCCCGACGCATGCCCACGCCCCCGACCAGCCGATCGAGCAAGCCGCGGATCCGCCACAGCCAGTCGAAGGCGTACCACCCCGCGTCGCCGCCGATGCCGGCGACGGCGTCGAAGGTGGCCGAGGCCGGTGCTTCGACGCTGCGAACGCGTCGATCGACGAGCATGCCTTCGGTGTCCTGCAGCCGCTCGGCCGGCGGCGTGCCCCGCGGCACGGCCGAGAGCGAGCCCGACCAGAGCGTTTCGACGGCGCCCTGGGCGGTGCGGTCCAGCGCCAGCTTGACGGCGGTCTCGTAGCTGATCGGCCGCACGCCGTAACGCTGGGCAGGCACCGGATCGCGCACCACGACTTCGCTTCGCAGGCCGTCGACCAAGGGGCGCGCGATCGATGCCGGGATCGGCGTGACGATGTTGATCCAGTACGAGCTGAGGCGCGGGCTCAACACGCCGGTGGGGAGCATGTGCCGCCGCAGGCCGCGAAGATCGGCGTAGGTCTGCATCAGCTCGCGGTAGCTGAGCACCTCGGGCCCCCCGATCTCGACGATCCGGTGCCCTTCGTCGGGACCCACCGGGTGGAGCAGCGCCAGACGGAGGTACCGGAGCACGTCGCGCACGGCGATCGGCTGGATGGAGGTGTCCACCCAGCGGGGCGTCACCATCACCGGCAAGCGCTCGACGAGGTAGCGGATCATCTCGAAGGAGATCGACCCCGAGCCCACGATGATCGCGGCACGGAACTCGGTCAGCGGCGGGCCGTGCGCTGCCAGGACCTCGCCCACCTCCTGCCGCGACCGCAGGTGCGCGCTCATCCCACTGGCGTCGTCGCCGAGACCGCCGAGGTAGACCATGTGCTCGACGCCGGCGGCCGCCGCGGCCTCGGCGAAGGTCCGGGCCGCGCGCCGGTCGCGATCCTCGAAGCCGTGCTCCGAACTGCCCATCGAGTGGATGAGGTAGTAGGCGGTGTCGCAGCCGTCGAAGACGCCGTCGAGGCTGCGCGGCTCGAGCACGTCGCCCTCGACGACGTCGACGCGGTCGGCCCACGGCTTGGGCGCGAGCCGGGCGGCGTCGCGCACCAGGCAGCGCACCTCGTGCCCGTGCCGAAGCAGGTCGGGCACGAGGCGCCCGCCGATGTAGCCGGTTGCGCCCGTGACGAGGATGCGAGCCATGCCCCTAGCGTGCCGTGCGCGCTCGATGCGGACTAGCGCCCAGCGCGCGTTCGCGTTCGTGCGCGTCGGGCGTCACGCCCGGGCGTAGGGGTTGAAGCTGCCGTCGGCGCCGGGCAGCAGGTGCTTGCGGATGAGGATGATCTGCCCGGTGTGCCGGACCTCGTCCTGGATGTAGTGGAACCAGTAGTAGTGCCGATTCGCCGGCTGCCCCGAGAACGTCATCGGCCCGCCGAGCCAGGTGTCGTCCACGCCGTCGAGGAGGCGCACCGTCTCGGCCCGGATCTCGGCCATACGCGCGAGGTAGGCGGCGACGTCCTCGCCGGCGAGGGGGTTCGCTTCGAAGCGGAACGCGGCCTTGTCGACCTCGTCGCCGGAGTCCTGGAACGTGAAGCCGCGGAACGTGAGGTTCTGGAACATGCGCTCGGCCGCCATCAGGTGGGCGAGGAGGGCGCCGACGGTGTTGGGCGCGCCGGCGGGGGCCGCGTCGAGGCTGGCCGCAGGCAGGTCGCGGATCGCCGCCAGCA
>CBDUCW010000039.1:0-12351 GCA_965365745.1 uncultured Trueperaceae bacterium | reverse complement strand
CGCCGCGCTCCGCGACGGAGCGGCGGCCGGGACGACGTGATCGCGGCGGGCGGCAGCGGCCGGCGCGCGGGGCTCGCTGGGGCCGTAACCCTCCTCCGGGCGACGTTCGGAGCGGCGCTCCTCCTGGCGGTCGCTCTCCTCGGCGCCGCGCGCGCCGCGCCGCCGCCCGCCCTGTTCGACGTGGCCTGGGCCGACCGCGGCGACATCCTCGCCACCGTGCGCGAGGAGGCCCGGCCGGCCGCGGCGGCGCTCGTCGCCGCTCCGATCTACCACCTCGACCTCGAGCTGGCCGGGCCGCGTCGCCTCGAGGGGCGCATGGAGCTCCGGGTGGTCAACCGCGAGGACACGGCCTGGGACGAGCTCGTCTTGTGGCTGCACGCGGTTCGCCTCGGCGCGACGATGACCGTGACCGACGTCCTCGTGGACGGCGTGCCCGCCGCGACGACCCCGCTGCAGGGCGGCGCTGCGCTCTCGGTCGGGCTGGCGAGCCTCGACGGAGGCGGGCTCGCCCCCGGGGCCGCGGCGGTGGTCCGCGCGAGCTACACGCTCGAAATCGCGCGCGATCCGGCGGGCAACTACGGTCTGCTCGCCCTCGAGGGCGGCGTGCTCTCGCTCCCCCACGCCTACCCCACGTTGGCGGCGCGGGATCGCGGGGCCTGGGACCTGGCCCCGCCGGCGCCGTACGGCGACCTCGGCACGGCCGACGCGGGGTTCTACCGCCTGCGCCTGACGATGCCGGCCTCGTTGACGCTGGCGGCAGCGGGCCTGGAGCGCGCCGAGGTCGGAGACACGCACACGACCTGGGAGGTCCGCGCCGGTCCCGTCCGCGACGTGTTCCTGTCGATCAGCGACTTCGCGCCGCAGCGGGCCCGCGCCGGGGACGTCACGGTGCGCGCCTTCGGGCGGCCGGGCCGCGAGGCCGCGGCCGCCCGTGCCGCCGGCATCGCCGCGTCGGCGATCGACATCTTCGGACGGCTCTACGGCGCGTACCCCTACCCCGAGTTCGACCTCGTGCCGATGGCGACGGACGCGCTCGGCGTGGAGTTCCCCACCATCGTGGCCCTCACCCTCGATCTGTTCGAGGCGCCGTCGAGCCCGGTCTTCGAGGCCGTGATCGTGCACGAAGTCGCGCACCAGTGGTTCTACGGCCTCGTCGGCGTCGATCAGATCTCGGATCCCTGGCTCGACGAGAGCGTGGCGCAGTACCTGACGCTGCGCTACTACGAGGAGCGCTACGGACGGCCCGCGGCGCAAGGGTTCCGCGCGTCGCTCGTAGAGCGCGACGCGCGTACGCCGGACGCGGCGGCGCGCTTCCTCGGCGGCGCGGTCACGGACTACAGCGCCCCCGACTACTCGAGTCTGATCTACGGCACCGGGGCGCTGCTGCTCGACGGGCTGCGCGGGGATCTGCCCGACGGGGCACTCGATCGGGCGCTGGCCGAGCTCGTGCAGCGAAACCTGTGGCAGCGACCGTCGCCCGGGGCCTTCTTCGAGGCGCTGGCGGACGTCTGCGGCTGCGAACCGGATCCCGCCGTCGTGGAGCGGTTCGTGAGGACGAAGGACTGAGGGCTAGCGACGGAGGGCCCGGGCCGACGCGTTCAGGCGGAGGCTCGTAGGCGCTTGCCTAGGGGCGGAGGGCCGGTCGGCCGAGGCCGCTCACGACGTCGGTTCGGACGCTCCGGCCGGACGCATCTCGACTTGCCAGTAGCGCTCGCTCTGGATGGGCGCGCCCGCCAGGCGCCGCAACGTCGCGAGCTGTCCGACGTGCGACAGCGCGTCCGCGATCGGTCCGCGCAGCGCTTGGTCGAGACCCAGGAGCCGCTCGGCATGGGGGGTGGTGCGCGCGGCGAGGTGGCGGTCGAGGTGCCCGGCCCGGCGGCGCACACGTTCGACGGCGTCGCTCCACCGGCTCGCGTCGTCGCCGTCGGCCGCGGGGGGCGCCGGCACGCTGCCGCGCGACGCGTACACGTGGAGTGCGAGCCGCATCAGGTCGTCGAGGTGCTCGACGATCTCGACCGGCGTGCGCACGCCGCGCCCCGCTGCGAACCCATCGAACCCGTCGGGCGCACCGGCGAGGGTGAGCTCGAGGCGATAGAGAAAGCTCGCGAGCAGGTGCCGAACGGCGTCGGCATCGTCGGTCATGGGGTCGGGCAGGGCGTCGTCCATGTCCGATCCTAGCCGCTGACGCCGGCGGAGCCCTCCACCGCTCGCGCTTCGGGCTGCTTTGAGACCGTCGGCGAGGCCGTTTCCGACGCACATTCGCCCCGTCGGCGGGGCCATGGGCCGTGCCACGCAGGCGACATCGCGCCCCGGGACCGCTGCCTATGCTTCGAACTCCATGGACACGAAAGACTCCCACGCACGCACGATCGGGGCGCTCGCCGCCGAGGCGCCCGGCAGCGACGACTGCATCGGGATGGAAGAGGCGCTGCGTCTGCTGACCGAGTTCAGCTCCGCCTCGCACGAAGGCGCGCAGCCGAGCGGGCTGCAGGTGCCCGTGCCGACGTCCGCCTACTGCGAGTTCGCCGTGCGGGACTTCGACGCCATCGATGACGACGAGCGCGAGTCGTTTCGCGCCTTCTACGAACGCGTCGGCGGTGAGCTCGAAGATCTCGCCGAGGCGCTGACCCGCGGCGTCGACATCGACGAGGTCGCCTGGCGCGAGATCACCGACGGCGTCCGCGACGAAACCTCGGACTGAGCGCCCCTACAACCAGCCGCGCACGCGGAACCAGCGCAGCATGCCGACCGCGAGGCCGATCATCGCCAGCCACAGCAGCGGGTAGCTCCAACGCCAGGCGAGCTCCGGCATCCACGAGAAGTTCATGCCGTAGACGCCGACCAGGAAGCCGAGCGGAATGAAGATCGTGGCGATCACCGTCAGGACCTTCATCACCTCGTTCATGCGGTGGCTGACGCCCGACAGGTAGGCGTCGTGCAACCCCGAGAGCAGCTCGCGCAGCGTCTCGACCGCATCGATCGCCTGCACGGCGTGATCGAGCGCGTCGCGCACGAAGGCGCGCACCGGGTCGGTCACGAGGCCGCCCTCGTCGCGCGCCAGCGACGAGAGGACGTCGCGGAGCGGCCACACCGCCCGCCGCAGCATGAGCGCGTCGCGGCGCAGCTTCTGCAGTTCGACGAGGAGCGACGGGTGGGGGTCCTCGAAGATCGCGTCCTCGAGGATCTCGGCGCGGTCGCTGTAGTGCTCGAGGATGCCGAAGCCGGTGTCGATCACCACGTCGAACAGAGCGTAGGCGAGGTAGTCGGGCCCGCGGTTGCGGATGCGCCCCTTGCCGGCGCGGAGCCGCCCGCGGACGGGCTCGAAGACGTCGCCCGGACGCTCCTGGAAGGTGATCAGCGCATCGCGACCGATGAACAGCGAGACCTGCTCGTTGTCGAGTCGGACGTCGTCTTCGTCGTCGATGTCGCCGTCGTCCCCCGCGGCCTCGACACGCAGCGACAGCATGCGCGCCACCAGGAACAGGTAGCCGTCGTAGACCTCGAGCTTGGGGCGCTGGCCCACCGACGCCACGTCCTCGAGCGTGAGCGGGTGCAGGTCGAAGGCCGCGCCGAAGCCTTCGATCAGGTCCGTGTCGTGCAGGCCGGCGACGTCGAACCAGGTGGTGCGGCCCGCTTCCTGCGCCTCGCGGTAGTGCTCGAGCGCGCGCTCCAGGGTCACGCCGCGCTCCTCGACGAGGTCCGGGCCGGCCCACGAGATCAGGTCGATCGTGGCCTCGTCCATGTAGCGGGTGCCGGTGTGGACGACCGTCCCGGGGGGGAGTCCGGCCTTCTGACGCCGGGCGACGGCGATGTCGGGCGAGGGGGACGTGCGGCGCCGCCCTGCGCGCCGCAGCGCCGAGAGCCGGCGCAGGGGGCGGAGACCGCGTCGGCGCGAACTCATCGCTGCGGGCTCACGAGCGGGTCTCGGAGCCGGAGGCGTCGGGACCGTCCGGCGCGCGGTCGGGAGCGGAATCGGGCGACGGCTGCATCGGGGCCTCCGGATCGTGTGGTGCGGCGGCGGGATCGTCGGGAGCGGCGGAAGCCGATTCTGGGGTGCCGCCGTCGACGAAGCGCACGTCGAGCGGTGCGCCCGTCGTGAGCGTGCGCTGCGGGAACGGGATCTCGATGCCGCCCTCGTCGAAGGTGCGCTTCACGGCCTGCTGCAGCACGTTGCGCACCTCGAGGAAGTTCGACGTCTTGGTCCACACCGAGAACTGGTAGTTGATCGACGAGTCGCCGAAGCCCTGGGCGATCACCAGCGGCGCCGGCTCCTCGAGGATCAGCGGCTCGTCGTGCGCGGCCTCGCGGAGCCGGCGCAGGGCTTCGCCCAGGTCGCTGCCGTAGCCGACGCCGACCTGGAGGTCGACGCGGCGGATCGGGAGCCGCGCGAGGTTGGTGATCTGGGCCTTGACAGTCGTTTCGTTGGGGATGCGCACCAACAGGTTGTCGTAGGTGCGGATCTGCGTCGAGAGCAGGTCGATCGAGAGCACTTCGCCGGTGTAGCCGTCGACGCGGATGACGTCGCCGGCCTCGACGGCGCGTTCGAGCACCAGGAACAGGCCGCAGATCAGGTTCGAGGCCGACGTCTGCGACGCGAAGCCGATCGCGACGGTGACGATGCCGGCCGCGCCGAGCAGCACGCCGAACTCGAAGCCCAGTTCGCGCATCGCCGACACGGCGAACAGCGCGAGGATGCCCCAGAACACGCCGCGTTCGGCCAGGATGCGCTGCTGAGAATTGAGCGTCTTGACGCCCTTGGAGACCGCCAGACGGGCCAGCCGCGCCACGAGGTAGCCGGCCACGAGCAGCACGAGCGCCTGAAGGGCCGGAACGAACCAGCTCGGATCGGTGACCACGGCCTGCAGCGTCCCGCCGACGTCCGCGAGCGGTTCGGCGATCGCGTCGATGAGACCGCCGTCGCCGCCACGCGGCTCGCCCGCGGCTCCGCGGGCATCCTGCGGGTCGAGGCCGGCGGGGGCGGTCGCCATCAGTCGCCCCGGAAGATGCGGGCGAAGGCGCGCATGACCAGGTTGCCGCTGGTGGCCTCCCGCGGCGGCGCCAGCCGCACGGCGTCGGTGCCGGCTTCGCGGGGCGCCCCGCTGGTGAGCTCGAGCGCGGTGCGCTCCTCGTCCTCGTCGTGGTCGAGCGTGAGGGCGGTCGTCCACAAGCGGCGGTCGGTGGCGTAGAGCGACAGGTTCGGCAGCGGCACCTTGAGCCGCTCGATGCGGAGCGGCGCCGGTTCGCGATTGCGGACGCGGATCGGCGTCGTCGTTCGGTGGGGGGGACCGGTGGGGTCGAGCTCGAAGCGTCCCGTGGTGGCGAGCGCGTAGGCGAGTTCTCCGCGCAGGGTGTCGGGTCCGAACCACGTGTCCGACGGTCGCCACGTCGGCACCTCGAGCAGCGTGCGAGGCTCGTCCTCGCTGCCGTTCGCCGGCAGGCGGATCACGAGCCAGACCGGCGAGCTGACGTACAGCGTGACCTCTTCGTCGGGCGGAACGACCAGCGGCGCGTCGGGCCGCACGATGGCCGCGCGATCGGCCAGCGCGGGCACCAGCTCGGGGGCCGGGGCGTCTTGGCTCAGCGCGAAGCGCATGCGGTGGGCGGACTCGGGGATGTCGTTCTCCGAATCCGGAACGCCGAGCTCCAGCGAAGCATCGAGCGGGTCGTCGCCGGCGGCGTGGGCCACCGAGAACTCCTGCCGGCGCCGCGACATCCACAGGCGCCGCGGGCCGATGCGCCAGCGCCGCGGCGAATCGGCGTCGAGCTCGAGCGGCCCCCACCACGGAGCGAAGCTCGTGCCGCCGCCCGCGGGCGTCGCGGACGACGCGGACCCGGGCGCCGCGGACCCGGGCGCCGCGGCGCGATCGTCCGCGGCGCCGTGCGCGCCTTCGAGCACCGAGTCGGGACGGGACGGGGACGGCATCGTGGGGTCGAGCTTACCGTGCCCCCGGGCGCCGCCGACGGACGATCTCGATCGGCCGCCCGCTCCGGCTCGCGTCTACGGTCGGCCGTCGAGGAGGTCGAGCGCGAAGCCGACGACGAGGAAGAAGCTCGTCGCGGCGCCTGCGAGTCCGCTCCCGACCCCGATGACGATCGCGGCGTCGACACCGTCCAGGGTGGGTGCGACGCCGGCGGCCAGGACGAGACCGGCGGCGAGCAGCAGAGCGAAGAGGACCGCGGCGCGGGTCCAGGCGCGGCGCAGCCGGCCGGCGTCGAGGAAGCGGGCAGGGGCGAGACCGGAGGTGCGAGCGGTGGAGGTGGTCATGGCGGATCTCCTTTCGCGCCGTACGGGGGCGCATCCGTAGGGTGCACCCCCGGCTGGTGGAGAGGGAACCCGCTCCGTCCAGCAGCTTCGCCCCACCGGGCGAGCGGCCGCCGACCGTGCGCTCGGGTCAGCGGGCGACGCCCCAGCGGAGATCGGCGTCGCCGAGCACGGCGCGGGCGGCGCGGCGCGCCGCCGCGAGCGCCGCGTCGAGGTCGGCATCGCGCGCCGGGCCGGATCGTTCGCTCGGCCCGGTCGCGGGCGAGGGAGCAGGCCGGGAGCGCGGATCCCCTGCGGCCGGCACCGCGGCTCGCTCGAGCACCACCTGGTAGACGCCTTCGCCGCGAACGGCGATGCGATCGGCGAGGTCCGGGTGCTCGACCGCGGACACGAGCACCACCCGCGACGGCCCCACCTCGAAGGCCCGCCCCGGACGTCCGTCGGCGTCCGTCGCGGCGGCGGGTTCGTGCCCCAGCAGGTCGCGCCAGCGCGCGACGCTGCGCGCGAGGTCGCGCACGGCCACGGCGACTCCGGCGATGCCGGCCGCGCCGTTCGGATGCACCCCCGCAGCGGGCACCCGCTCGCCGCGCGGCGTGAGGTCGTCGATCAGGAACGGCAGATCGCTGCCGTCGGGGTGGACCATGCGCCACGACAGTTCGTAGCCGTCGGGGCGGGTGCGGCGCATCGCCAGCGGCTCGCTGAGGTCGACGCCGCGCGCCCGCACGTCGGCCCAGGCTCGGTCTCGCGATGCGCCGGCGCTTCCCTCGCTCTTGCCGTCCCCGCTCTTGCCGTCCCCGCCGTTGCCGTCCTCGCCGTCGCTTCCCCTGCCGTCGCTTCCGTCACCGTCGCGCAGCGCGAAGGCGAGGTCCGACAGGCCGCTGGCGAGACCGGCCTGCGAGAGCCAGCGCGCTTCGAAGCGTCGCGCACCGCCCGCCTCGAGCCGTGCCTGGGCGTCGGCGCGAGGGGTGCCGGGGTCGATGGCCGGAAGCGGCGGGTCGGGCGGGTCGGCGAAGCTGGCCAGCTCGAGGTAGCTTCCGTCCGCGAGGGCGACGAGCGCGTTGCGGCTGCCGAGGCCGGCGTGGCGGCCGCCCGGGACGACCTCGAAGCCGAGGTCGCCGACGGCGGCCGCCGCCGCGTCGAGGTCGCGGACGATCCAGACGACGTGGTCGAGGCGCATGGGTCCGAGTCTAGCGGCGCGGAACGGCGCCGTCCGCGCTCACACCCGGTCGAAGACGTCCGGATGCGGTCCGGTGCGCCCCGCTTCGCCCTTCTCCAGCTTGGAGATCGCCGCCATGTCGACGGCGCTCAGGGCGAAGTCGAACAGGGCGAGGTTCTCGTCCAGCCGCGACGGCGTGACCGTCTTGGGGAAGATCACGTCGCCGCGCTGCAGGTGCCACCGGAGCACGACCTGCGCCGGGGTGCGGCCGACCCGCTCCGCGACCTCGAGCAGCGCCGGTTCGTCGAGGATCCTCGCCTTGGCCAGCGGCGACCACGCTTCGGTGACGATGCCGTGCTCCGCGTCGTAGGCGCGCACCGCATCGTTGCCGAAGTACGGGTGGGCCTCGATCTGGTTCACGGCGGGGACCACGTCGCACTCCGCCGCGAGCCGTTCGAGGTGGGCGATCTCGAAGTTCGACACCCCGATCGAGCGCGCGCGGCCGTCGCGCTGGAACTCCTCGAGCACCTTCCACGTCGACACGAAGTCGCCGTCGTAGAGCATCGGCAGCGGCCAGTGGATCAGGAACAGATCGATCGCCTCGAGCCCGAGCGCGTCGAGGGAGGCGTCGAAGGCGCGTCGCGCGTCGTCGGGGCGGTGCACGTCGTTGTTGAGCTTGCTGGTGATGAACAGGTCGTCGCGCGCGAGTCCGGCGTCACGGATCGCCTCGCCCACGCCGGCTTCGTTGCCGTACATCTGGGCCGTGTCGATGTGCCGGTAGCCCGCGTCGAGGGCCCGGCGCACCGCATCCGCGGTGTCGTCGGGGTCGATCTTGAACACGCCGAAGCCGAGCTGCGGGATGCGGCGACCGTCGTTGAGGACGAGGTCGGGGATGCGTGCGCTCATGGGTCTCCTCGGAAGTCCGGAGGCTAGTCGTCGAGGCCGCCGAGCTTCCGCACGGCCGCGTATTCGTCGTCGGTCACGGGCTGAACGCTCAATCGCCCGCGCGTCGCGAGGATGCTTTCCTTCAGGACGGGGTGCTCCTTCACCGTGGCGAGGGGCACCGGGTCGGGCAGTTTGGTGTCGGCCTCGACGTCGACGACGAACCAGCGCGGCTCGTCCTCGGTCGCCTTCTCGTCGAAGTAGGGGCTGTCGGGGTCGAACTGCGTGGGATCGGGGTACGGGTCCGTGACCACGCGGGCGATCCCCACGATCTCGCGGTCGCGGCCCGTGTGGTAGTACAGCGCTTCGTCGCCCTCGCGCATGCCGTCGCGGATGTTGTTGCGGGCCTCGTAGTTCCGGACCCCGGTCCACGGGGTCGCGCCGCGCTCGACAAGCGCGTCGTACGAGAGTCCGTCGGGCTCTTCTTTGATCAGCCAGTACGCCATGCCCCGAGGATAGGACGCGTTTGGCGGCGGAACGTCGTCGAAGCACCCGAACGCCCGCGCCCACGCGCTGCCCGCCCGGGCACCGCGGCGGCGTCGGGGGTGCCGGGCGCACCGGTCCGTGTACGGCTCCGTTCGCCAGCGCTGTCCCCGTCGGGGCGCGGCGGCGTAGGCTCGGGCATGCCGGACCTTCCCCCCCTGGCGTCGCTGCGCGTCGTCGACCGCCCGGATGCGTACCGCTTCGAGATCGACCTGGGCGACGCCATCGCCGAGGCCCGCTACATGCGCGTGGGCGACACGGTGATCTTCACCTACACCCAGGTCCCCGAGGCCCTCGAGGGGCAGGGGCTGGGGAGCCGCCTCGCAGCCGGGGCGCTCGAACTCGTTCGCGAGCAGGGCTTGGCGGTGCGGACCATCTGCCCGTTCATGACCCACTTCGTCGCCACGCACCCGGAGTACGCCGACGTGCGCGTGCGCTAGAGTCCCGGCCATGGACCCCCTCGCCGACCTGCGGCGGCGTCACGAGGCGCTGCGCGCCGAAGGGCTCGATCTCGACATGCGTCGCGGCCAGCCCAGCGACGCCGACTTCGACCTCTCGAACCCGCTGCTCACGGCCGTCACCGCCGCGAGCACCACCAGCGAAGAGGGCTTCGACGTGCGCAACTACCCGGGCGGCCCGATGGGGCTGCTCGAGATTCGGCGCATCGTCGCCGCGCTGTGGGGCGTCGAGGCCTCGCAGGTGATGGTCCGCAACAACGCCAGCCTCGAGCTGATGGCGCAGGTGCTCATGTGGGCGGCCCTGCGCGGCCTGCCGGCGTCGGACGGGGGCTGGAGGGCCGGGGCGAACGCGCCCCGGGTCGTCGTCACGGTGCCCGGCTACGACCGCCACTTCACGCTGCTCGAGGCGCTGGGCTTCGAACTCGAGCCGGTCCCGATGACGCCCGGCGGGCCCGACCCGGACGCCGTGGCGCGGGCGGTCGCCGACCCGGCGGTGAAGGCGATGCTGTTCGTGCCGAACTACAGCAATCCGAGCGGTGAGGTGATGTCGGCCGAGGTGGCCGAGGCCCTCGTCTCCGTCGACGCGGCCGCCTCCGACTTCACGATCCTCGCCGACGACGCCTACCGGGTGCACCACCTCGTCGACGAGCCGCCCCCGATGGTCGATCTGCTGGGCCTGGCACGTCGGCTCGCGCGCCCCGATCGCGTGGTCGTCTTCGGCTCCACGTCCAAGATCACCTTCGCCGGGGGCGGCCTCGGGTTCGCGCTGGCGAACGACGGCCTCATGGCGTGGCTGCGAGCGCGCCTCGGCGCCACCTCGATCGGCCCCAACAAGGTCGAGCAGCTGCGGCACGCGCGCTTCCTGGCCAGCTACCCCGGGGGGGTTCCGGGGTTGATGCGGGCGCACGCCGCGTCGATCGCCCCGAAGTTCCGCGCGGTGCGGCGGGCGCTGCAGGAGGGCCTCGGCGGTCGGGGTCTGGCGACGTGGAGCGATCCCGAGGGCGGCTACTTCGTGACCCTGTGGACCGATCGCCCCGTCGCCGGCCGCGTGGTCGACCTCGCCGCCGAGGTCGGCGTCAAGCTCACGCCCGCGGGCGCGACCCACCCCGGCGGCGTCGACCCCGACGATCGAACGCTCCGACTCGCGCCGACCCGCCCGCCGTTGGCGCAGGTCGAGCGCGCGATGGCCGTGGTCGCGCACTGCGTCGAGCTGGCCAGCGCCGAGTACGACGCCGCCGGCGGAGCGGACCGGGGCGGCGCGTCGCCCGACGGCGCCCGGCCGTGACGCAGGAAGCGGAACGCAACGAGGCGCTCGCCAGCCCGTCGCACGACGAGGTGACGGCGCGCCCGCTCGTCGTGCTCGGCGACTACGCCTGGGACGTCCTGATCCGCACGAACACCGAGCTGCTCGCCGGCGGCGACACGTTCGGCGAAGTGCTGCTGGCGGCGGGCGGAAGCGCGGCCAACAGCGCCGTCTGGGCGCAGCGCGTGGGGCTGCCGACCACCTTCGTGGGGAAGATCGGGCGCGACACCTTCGGCGAACTCGCCCGCGACGAGCTCGACCGGGAGGGGGTCGGCAGCTACCTGATCCGAACCGATGCCCACCTCACCGGGTCGGTGGCGGTGTGGATCGACCACACCGGCCAGCGCTCCATGGTCTCGGGCAAGGGGGCCGACCACTACCTGCTCCCGAGCGAGCTTCCCCACGATCTGCTGGCGAGCCCGAAGCACCTGCACCTGTCGGCGTGGTCGTTCTTCGCCGATCCGCCGCGCAGCGCGGCCCGGCACGCGGCGCGGCTGGCGAAGCGCGGGGGCGCGACCCTGTCGTTCGACCCGGGCTCGTTCCAGATGATCGAGTCGATGGGCGTCGACGCCTTCCTCGCCGACACCACGGACCTCGGGATCGACGTGCTGTTCCCGAACCACGAGGAGGGCCGCGTGCTCAGCGGCGAAACCGAGCCCGAGCGGATCGTCCGCGCGCTCGAGGCCATCTACCCGGGTGCGCGCATCGTGCTGAAGCTCGACGCCGACGGCGCCCTCGTGGGCTCGGCGCCGGACGCCGATACGGCGGGCACGCGCATTCCGCCGGCCACCAATCGCCTGCTCGATGCGACGGGCGCGGGCGACGCCTTCGCCGGCGCCTACCTGGCGCGCTGGATGCAGGGTCGCAGCGCCGTCGAGGCGGCGCACTTCGCCACGCGCATCTCGGCGTGGGTGATCGAGAACCTCGGCGCGCGCCCGGCCGTCGATGCGCGGCTGGCCGAGGTCCTGCGGAGCGTCGACCCAGAGTAGGCCGGGCGGCGGCGACGCCGATGCGGCGTGCCCGGGTCGCGGCTCCGCGTCGGCTACACTGACCCCATCATGAAAGTTGAACCGAGTCCAAAATCCTCGGTCGTCTTCGTGGACGGGTGCCGGACTCCGTTCCTGCGCTCGGGCACGGAGTTCATCGGCCTGACGTCCTACGACCTGGCGCGCTCCGCCCTCGAGGGGATGCTCGCCCGTGGCCACGTGCGCCCCGACGAACTCGACCGCGTGGTCCTCGGCACGGTGATCCAGAACCCCGCCAACAGCAACGTGGCCCGTGACGCCGCGCTGGCCGCGGGCGTGCCCGAGTCCGTGCCCGCGTCCACCGTCACCATGGCCTGCATCAGCGCGAATCGGGCGGTGGCCGACGTCGCCGCGGACATCCTCACCGGGCAGGCCGAGATCGGCGTCGCCGGCGGCACCGAAGCGCTGTCGGACGTGCCCGTCGGCTTCCCGAAGGACGTGCGCGAGCGCTTCTTCGCGGCGCGCAAGTACCGCAACCTGCGTGACTGGCTCGGCTTCTTCCGCGGCGTGCGACCGTCCGACCGCGGCGGAGCTGGAGGCCCTCCCCTCGCACATGCGCAATCCCGACGCGTGCCGGAGCGAAGGTCTCGCCTTCGCGCTGGCGGTCACCCTCGACGGCACGGAGGTGCTCACGGACACGCTCGAGCCCGCCGGGGCGTACCTCACCCCGGCGGACGACGCGTCGAGCGCCGTGTCCCGCGGCTGGGCGCTCTCCGCCTGGG
>CBDUCW010000038.1:0-12598 GCA_965365745.1 uncultured Trueperaceae bacterium | reverse complement strand
GCGAGAGTCGCCCGGATGTCGCGCCCCGCGCGGCTACGATGGGGCGATGCACGACGCCGACGAACCGCTCGCCGTTCTCGACGCCGAGGGGATGCCCACCGGGGAGGTCAAGCCCCGCTCCGAGGTGCACCGCGACGGCGACTGGCACCGGGCCTTCCACCTGTGGATCGTCAATGCCGATGGATACGTGCTGTTGCAGCGCCGGTCCCGTTCCAAGGACCTGGCCGGCGGCAAGGTCGACGTCAGCGTGGCCGGGCACCTGCGCGTGGGGGAGACGATCCTCGACGCGGTGCGCGAGGCGGAGGAGGAAGTTGGTCTCGTCGTCCGGCCCGGCGACCTCGCCTTCCTCGGCACGATCGCCAGCGAACGCGTGTACAGCCAGGACGCCGACGGGATCGACGCGATCGACCGCGAGCACCAGGACGTCTACGCGGTGCGCTGCGATTGGCCGCTCGAGAGGTACACCCTCGACTGCGGCGAGGTCGACGTGCTCTACGAGATCCCGCTCGCGGCGGCGCTCCAGTACTTCCGCGACGGGGGGCACGTGCCCGTCGCCGGCCACGACTGCATGGACCGCGTGAACAACGCGCTCCTGGTGCCACACGATCGGATCGAGCAGGCGCTCGAGGGCACCCTGCGGTCGCTCGCGTGGCTGCAGGCCTGGCACGCCGATCCTGACGCTTGGACGCACCCCGACGAGTCCCCGGCGTAGGCGGCGGCGCGGCGCCCAACCGCCGACCTCCGAGATGGATGGTGCGCTGCGCTGTCCTCCCAGGAGGCGTCGGGGATCGCATTGGGCGTGCGCAGCCAGATCCACGCGCGCTCCACGAGCAGACGACGGGCCGCACCATCGAAGCGCGCCGGCGCAACGGCCGTGAGGCCGCGCGCCGGCGCGCGAGTCCGTGTGCTGAGGTCGGGGCGCTAGTTCTCGATGACCGTCGGAACGATCAGCGGGTTGCGCCCGGTCTTCTTCCGCACCATGCGGCGCACGGGGTAGAAGATGTCGTCGCGGATGTCATTGAGGCGCTTCTTCTCGCGGACGCCGCGCTTGAGGTTGTCGAGGGCGAGGTTTTCGATCTCCTTGACGAGGTTGTTGTCGCCCTTCGCGAAGCCGCGCGCGACGACCTCGACCGAGGGAGAACGTCCCGCGAGCGCCATGATCACGACGACGCCTTCGTTCGAGAGCATCTGCCGATCGCGGATCACCGGTTCGCCGATCTCGTCGGTGCTGCGCCCGACCGAGTCGATGTAGATGATGCCGTGGTCGATCTGGCCGTTGACGCGCAGGTCGTCCTTGGTGAGTTCGAGGATGTCGCTGTTCTCGGGGATGACGATCTTCTTGGGCGGATCGCTCATGCCCTCGGCCAGCCGCTTGTGGTTCACCTGGTGACGAACCTCGCCGTGCCACGGGATGAAGAACTTGGGCCGGGTCAGGTCGAGGATCAGCTTGAGCTCTTCCTGGCTGGCGTGCCCCGAGGCGTGGACCTTGTAGGTCGGCGGGTAGAACACGTTGACGTTCGCTTCGTAGAGCTGGTTGATCACCCGTCCGACGGCTTCCTCGTTGCCGGGGATGGGGTTCGAGCTCATGATCACCGTGTCGCCGGGCTTGAGCTGGATCTTGCGGTGCGATCCCGAGGCGAGCCGGCTCAGGGCGGCCATGGGCTGCCCCTGGCTGCCGGTGCACAGGAACATCACCTTGTCGTCCTGCAGGCCGCGCAGCTCTTCGGTGCGCACGAAGTCGTTCTTCACCTCGAGGTAGCCGAGCTCGCGGGCGATGCCCGTGTTCTTGAGCATCGAGCGGCCCTCGAGCGCGATGCGCCGGTCGTGCTTCTCGGCGATGCGGATGAAGTTCTGCAGCCGGTGCACGTGGCTGCTGAAGGTCGTGACGATGACGCGACCCTTGGCCTTGGCCACGAGCTCTTCGGCCGCCGCCATGACGTCGCGCTCGCTCGGCGTGTAGCCGGGGCGCTCGGCGTTCGTGCTGTCCGACATGAGCAGCAGCACGCCCTCGGCGCCCGCCTGCGCGACCTTGTGCAGGTGGCTGGTCTTGCCGTCGGCGGGGTTGTAGTCGAGCTTGAAGTCGCCGGAGTGCACGATGCGCCCGAGCGGCGTGTGGATGACCAGGCCGCTGTTGTCGGGGATCGAGTGCGTCATGCGGAAGTAGTCGACCGTGAAGTACTTGCTGATCTTGATGCGTTCGTCGGTCGAGACCTCGTGGAGGTCCACGTCGGACTCCTTGAGGTTGAACTCGTCGAACTTGCCGCGCAGCAGGCCGAGGGTCAATTTGGCGCCGTACATCGGGATCTTCCGCGGCAGCTGCTTGAGCATGTACGGAAGACCGCCGATGTGGTCTTCGTGGCCGTGCGTCAGCACCCAGCCCTTGACCCGGTCGGCGTTCTTGACCACCCAGTCGATCTTGGGCACGAGGATGTCGACGCCCAGCATGTCGGCGTCGGGGAAGGCGAGACCGCCATCGATGAGGAGGATCTCGTCCTCGTACTCGAAGGCGAACATGTTCTTGCCGATCTCGCCCATCCCGCCGAACGGGATGATGCGGATCTTGCTCTTGTCGTTGGCCATCTGGTTCCTCTCGAACGTCCACGCTGCCGAGGGCGGGGCGCCCCGTCGTGGGGTCGCCGGCCGCGGGCGGCGCGAGGCGTCAGAGCGTCGGGGCGTGGCGCGGACGGGCGTCGCTGCGCGCGTCGGGCCGGCCCCGTGTGCGTCGGGCCGGGCGAGGGCCGGCGCGGGGATCGCGCCGGCCTGCCGGGCCTCGGTCCGTCAGTCGCGTCGGTTGCGTCCCCCGCCTCGGCCGCCGCGGCCTCCGCCGCCGCCGCCACCACCGCGCCCGCGACGCGGCGCGATCTTGCCCTCGAGCTCGGGGCGGACGAGGTCGATCTTGCCGCGATCGTCGATGGTGTTCACCTTGACGCGGACCTCGTCGCCCTCCTTGAGGTAGTCCTCGACCTTCTCGACGCGGCCCTCGGCGATCTGGCTGATGTGCAGCAGACCGTCGGTGTTTCCGAACAGGTTCACGAAGGCGCCGAAGTCGACGACCTTGGCGACCTTGCCCTCGTAGATCTTGCCGACCTCGGCCGTCTGCGTGAGCAGTTCGATCTGGCGCTTGACCTCTTCGGCCGCATCGGCGTCCTCGCTGAAGATCTTCACGAGGCCGTCCTCTTCGATCTCGACGGTGGCGCCGATCGCTTCGAGTTCGCGGATCTGCTTGCCGCCCGGACCGATCACGGTTCCGATCTTGCTCGACGGGATCCGCACCGAGATGATGCGCGGGGCGAGCTTGGAAATCTCGGGGCGCGGGGCCTCGAGTACCTCGGCCATCGCGTCGAGGATGTGCAGACGGCCAGCGCGCGCCTGGGCGAGCGCTTCCTTCATGATCGCGGAGGTGATCCCCTTGATCTTGATGTCCATCTGCAGGGCGGTCACGCCGTCGCGGGTACCGGTGACCTTGAAGTCCATGTCGCCGAGGGCGTCCTCGCTGCCGAGGATGTCGGAGAGGACGCGGTAGTTGTCGCCCTCCTTGACCAGCCCCATCGCGATGCCGGCGACCGGCTTCTTCATCGGCACGCCGGCGTCCATCAGCGCGAGCGAGCTCGCGCACACGGTCGCCATCGACGAGGAGCCGTTCGACTCCAGCGTCTCGCCGACCACGCGGAGCACGTAGGGGAAGTCCTCCTGGCTCGGGATCTGCCGCACGAGCGCACGCCGCGCGAGGTTGCCGTGCCCCTGCTCGCGCCGCGAGGTGCCGCGCAGGCGCTTGACCTCGCCGGTCGAGAAGGGCGGGAAGTTGTAGTGCAGCATGAACTCTTCGGTGTCCTCGAGGCCGAGGTCGTCGACGAGTCGGTTGTCGCGGCCGGTGCCGAGCGTGGCGACGCCGAGCACCTGCGTCTCGCCGCGCGTGAACACCGAGGACCCGTGCGCGTTCGGGACGACGCCGGTCTCGATCCAGATCGGGCGGATGTCGGACGGCGAGCGGCCGTCGGTGCGCTGGTCGTCCTCGAGCACCATGCGGCGCATCAGCTGCTTCTCGACCTTCGAGAAGGCCGCCTTGACCTGTTCGATGCGCTCGTCGGCGCCTTCCGCCTCGGGGTCGGACACGAGGGCTTCGACGATGCCGTCGCGGACCGCCTTGATGGCCTCGCTGCGCTCGTGCTTGCCCTGCGTCAGCAGCGCGCCGCGCAGGTCGCGAGCATCGGCCTCCTGCGCCACGCGCTCCACGTCCGCTTCGGCGACGTCGAGCGATTCGGGGATCTCACGGGTCGGGAGTCCGACGTCCGCCTTGAGCTGCTCGATGATCTCGATCACCGGCGCGAGCTCGGCCTGGGCGAACTCGATCGCCCCGACCATCAGGTCCTCGTCGACTTCGTCGGCCGACGCTTCGACCATCAGGACGGCGTCCTTGGTGACCGACACGGTGAGCTCCAGCGAGCTCTCGTCCTTGAGCTGCGAGAGCGTCGGGTTCGCGACGTACTGCCCGTCGATGTAGCCGACGTGGCAGCAGGCGATGGGTCCGTCCCACGGGATGCCGCTCATGCTGAGCGCGGCCGACGCGCCGATGGCGCCGAGGGTGGCCGGGTCGGTCTTCTGATCGGCCGACAGGACGGTGATGATCACCTGGGTCTCGTTGCGCAGGTGCTTCGGGAACAGCGGCCGGATCTGCCGGTCGGTGATGCGCGCGTTGAGCGTCGCCTGCGTTCCGGGGCGACCTTCGCGGCGGTGGAACGATCCGGGGATCTTGCCGATCGCGTAGTGGCGCTCTTCGTATTCGACCGTCAGCGGCAGGAAGGGCAGGTTGGTGGCCCGGTCCTGCATTTCGGCCGTGACGAGCACCATCGTGCCTCCGAGCCGGACGGTGACGCTGCCCGACACCTGCTTGGCGTACTTGCCGGTCTCGATGACCAGCTCGTCGCCGCCGAGGCGCGTGGTGTAGCGGTTGCCTTGGGGGATGTTCACGAACTCTCCTTCGTCGTGGCGTCGCGAGGTCGGCCGGCGCGTGGGGCGCGAGCCGCAACCGTCGGACGTTCGCGGGTGGCTGCCGAACGGAGCCGAGCGGGGCGGCGTGCGCCCCGCTCGGTGTGTACGTCGGCGGTGGGGGGAGCTGCGGTGGGTGCGGCGGAGGGCTGGCCGGACCGCACGCGCGCCATGCCATGGCGCGAGGCGGACTCGGGGCCGTACGGGACCACGACCGACGCTCCGGGGGAGCCTCGGTGCGCGGGACCGACCGTCCGACGCGAGGTCACGTCAGCGGCGCAGCTCGAGCCGCTGAATGAGTTCCTTGTAGGCGTCGTAGTCCTTCGACTCGAGGTAGCTGAGCAGGCGCTTGCGCTTGCCGACCATGGTGAGCAGACCGCGGCGGCCGTGGTGGTCGCCCTTGTTGCGCTGCAGGTGGTCCGAGAGGTTCTGGATGCGTGCGGTGAGCACGGCCACCTGCACCTGCGTCGAGCCGGTGTCGCCGGGCTCGGTCGCGTACGCCTCGATGATCTGTTGCTTCTGTTCCTTGGTGATCACGTCAAATAGCCTCCTGGGCTGCCGCCGCGATGCGAGCGGCTCGGTTCGGGTGCGATCTCGGGCGTGGCGAGGCCGTGCGCGTCGGGCGCGACGGAACTCGTCGTGCGAAGGAGATCGCGGATGCATGGCAGACCGAGTCGTCCCCGGTGCAGACCGGGTGCGTTCGAGCGGGTGCGCGGCGGGCGGCGCGAAGCCGCGGGGCGCGCGTGGGTTGGCTCGCTCGAGAGGGCCGCAGGCTGCACAGTGACAGCGGGTAGCGACCAAGCCTACCGACCCGAGATCGTAGCACACGGTGGGGGGATCCGCGTGCGTGGGCAGGCTACGGAGCCCACGGCGCGCGGCGTTCGGTGCTGCGATGCGGAACGCGAGCGATCCCGGTGCCGACCGTTGGGGCCCTGCGGTAGCCTTCGCCGTGCCCCGCCCCGAGCCTGCCGAGTTCGATCCCCGCGCCGCGGCGGCCCGCGCGCTGCGGGTGGCGCCGGCCGCGGTCGGCCTGGCCCGGCTCGACGGCCCGGCCTCGCAGGCGCGGCTCTGGCGAGCCGGGCTGCGAGGCGACGATCGTGCGCCCGTGGTCGTGAAGCGCCACCGCTCGGCCGGCCCTGCCGTCCGCGAAGCGCGAGCGCTCCGCGACGTGGCGACGAACCTGCCGGCGGGAAGAGCGCCCCGCCTCGTGCTCGACGCCTCGCACCACGGGTGGCTGGCGATGAGCTGGGTGCCCGGCGAGACGCCGGGGGCCGGGGGTGGCGCGCGCGGGGGGAGCGACCTCGGAGCCGACGTCGACGCGGCCGTCGGAGCGGCGCTCCGACGCTTGCACCGCGGCGCGGCGGCGCCCGATCCGCTCGACCTCGCCGACGCGTGGGAGCGGCGCAGCCGGGCGCTCGGCCGCGAGCTGCAGGCGGCGTCGGCCCCGATCGGGGCGGAGGAGAGCGTGCACCTCGCGGCACGGCTCGCAACGAGCCGCGCCGTTGTCGTCGCGTGGATCGGCGCCGAGCGATCGCCGCGGGTGCCCTGCCACCGGGACCTCGCACCGCGCAACCTGCGCGTGCAGCGACGGGGCGACCGGCTGGCGGTGGGCTTGGTCGACTTCGCCCACGCGCGCGCCGACCTCGCCTTGGTCGACGTCGCCCGCTGGTGCAACGAGCGCGGCGGCTGGGACGAGCGCGCGGCGAGCGCCTTCTGGCGCGGCTACGGTCGGGCGCCCGACGCAGCAACGGGCGCGGCGCTCGCAGCCGTGTGCGTTCACGACGCCGTTGCGGCCATCGCCTGGGGCGCGCGCCACGACGACCCCGAGCGGATCGCCCTCGGTCGGCGAGCGATCGTCGCCGTGACCGAAGCGGCCGTTCGGTAGGCTCGAGCATGGACGACACCCACGGAACCGCGCGCGGCGGGGCGGCCCACGCCGGATCCGACCGGCAGTGGACGGTCACGCTCCCTGCGCGCCCGCGCGGCGTGCACCTGGTCACCGACGAGCTGCTCGCTCCCGTCGATCTGACCGGTGTCGCCGCGGGGGCGCTGCACGTTTTCTGCCAGCACACGTCGGCCTCGTTGGCCCTGGGCGAGAACGCCTCACCGGCGGTGCGCCGGGACCTCGAGCGGTGGCTGCGCCACGCCGCCCCGGACGGCGGCGGCCCGGTGCGCTTCGAGCACACGCTCGAGGGACCGGACGACATGCCGGCGCACATCAAGACCGCACTGCTCGGCTCGTCGCTGCTGCTCCCCGTGACCGACGGTCGGCTCGCCCTGGGAACCTGGCAGGGGATCTACCTGTGCGAGCACCGCGAGCGCGGCGGCCCGCGCTCCTTCGTGATCACGCGGCTCTAGCGCATCGGAGCGGGCCCGCCGGTCGGTCCGGCGCGCCCCGACCCGCAGGTGCGCGACAGGTCGCGGGCCCTGGACGGTCCCAGGGCCGCGAGGCTCGGTCTAGGCGGGGTGCCGGTCGAACCAATCGAGAAGGGCCTCGAGTCGCGCCGTGCGGCGGTCGGGACGCCCGCTGCGGGACAACTCGTGGCCCTCGCCGGGAACCAGGAGCAGCTCGGCGGTGCGACCGAGGCGGTCGAGCGCCTGGAACAGCTCGACGGCCTGCCCCACGGGGCAGCGCCAGTCCTCCTCGGCGTGGACGAGCAGCAGCGGGGTGCGGATCTGTTCGACGCGGCGGAGCGGGCTCTGTCGCCAGAGCGTCTCGAGGTCGGCCCAGGGCGTCCCGTGCACCTGCATCTCGGAGAAGCGCGGGCCGATGTCGCTGCCGCCGTAGAAGCTGATCCAGTTGCAGATCGATCGCTGGCTGACCCCGGACGCGAACCGCTGGGTCTGACCGAGCAGCCAGTTCGTCATGAAGCCGCCGTAGCTTCCGCCCGTCAGGTGGACCGGGGCGTCGGGATCGGCGTGCGCGGCCAGCGCGTGGTCGAGGATCGACAGGACGTCGTCGGCGTCGACCGTTCCGTAGCGACCGTGGATCGCGTCGGCGAACGCCTGACCGTAGGAGGCCCCGCCGCGGGGATTGCCGTAGACGACCGTGTAGCCGTGCGCGGCGAGCAGGTGGAACTCGAACATGAAGCCGTAGCCGTAGGCGGTGTGCGGGCCCCCGTGCACCTCGAGCACGACGGCGCGATCGTCGCGCGGCGTGGCCGGCTCGAGGACCCAATACGCGAGCTCGGGCGCGGCGTCGGTCGCCGGGACGCGCCGTTCGGCGCTCGGGGCTCGGAGGTTCCAGCCTGCGACGACGTCGTCGTTCCAGCGGCTCACGCGGGTCGCCTCGGCCGTTCCGTCGGCGAGCGAGAGCACGGCTGCCTCGCCCGGCCGCGTCGGCGTCTCGAGGATCATCAGCGCACGGCCCCCCCCGACGTCGAAGCCGGAGATGTCCTTGCTGCCGCGGGTGATCGGTTCGACGTGCCCGTCGGCCACGGTCACGCGGGCGAGGTCGACGGTGCCCTCGACGAAAATGCTCACCACGAGTCGCTCGTCGTCGAGCCAGACCGGTGCGAACTCGGTCGGTCCGAGGCGGCAGTCGGTGCCCGACAGGGGCGTGAGATCCACGTCGTCGACGATGCGGCGGAAGGTCCCGTCGGCGGGATCGACCAACCACAACCCGTCGGGCGCCCCTGCGGTGGCGTCGTGCGGGGCCCCCGTGACGGCGAGGCGTCCGTCGGCGGGGTGGACGGCGAGGCTCGACCCGCGAACCGGCGCGTCGCCGACGGGCTCGACCGCGTGGGTTTCGAGGTCGATGCGGAGAAGACGTTGGAGGAAGCGGGCGCGCTCGTCGTCCGACGTGGAGGCCAGGGCCCACACCGTCGCGCCGTCGGGTGCGACCGCCCAGTCGCCGGGCGCGTGCGTCAGCTCGGTAGGAGTGCCGCGGGCGGCGCCGTCGATGCCGATGCGCTCGAGGAAGGTCGGCACTTCGGGGACGAAGCCGGCTCCGTCCATCCGGAATGCGCGCCGCGTCACGCGCTGGGGGAGGCCGTGCTCGGCGGCGGCGTCCCGCCATCCGCCCTTGTGGAGCACGATCAGATCGCCCGAGGGGTGCCAGCGGAGGTCCTCGATCCCGCCGGGGTGCGAGGCGTCGGTCGTGACCGGACGGGCCTCGCCCCCGTCGAGCGGAAGCAGGTAGGCGTGCGTACGGACGTTCTCGCCGTGCGGGCGGCGCAGGAAGGCGAGCTGCCGCCCATCGGGCGAGAAGGCGGGGTTGGCATCGTGGCCGTCGCCGAAGGTGAGCGGGGTGGGATCGCCGCCCTCGAGGTCGACGCGCCACAGCCGCCGCCGGTAGCGCGGCGGGGTGTACTCGGTGCCGGGGTCCGGCGTGCCCTCGGCCGGAACGACGTCGGCCAGGACGACCACGCCGAAGCTCCCGTCGGCGGCGACGCGGGGCTGCGAGGGGAAGCGGAGCCGGGCGAAGGCGTCGGCGGCGAGGCTCGGTGCGCTCACGCCTTCGCCGCCTGCCGCGCGCGCCCTTCGAGCACCGCGTAGATGCAGATCCCGGCGGCCACCGCGACGTTCAGCGAGGCCACCTGCCCCTGCAGCGGAATCGCCACGAGGTCGTCGCAGCGCTCGCGCACGAGGCGGCGCAGGCCGCTGCCTTCGGACCCGAAGACGAGCGCGGCGTCGCGGTCCCAATCGACCTGGCTTGGCCCCTGCGGCGCACCGGCGTCGGCACCGTAGACCCACACGTTGCGTTCCTTGAGCTGTTCGATCTGCCGCGGGAGGTTGGTGACCTGCACCAGCGGGAGGTGCGACGTGGCGCCCGCGGACGTCTTGGCGACGACGGCGGTGAGCGGAGCGCTGCGCCGCGCCTCGGTGATCACGCCGTGGGCGCCGAGCGCTTCGGCGCTGCGGATGACGGCGCCGTAGTTGCGCGGATCGGTGACGCCGTCGAGCAGCACGAGCAGGGGGCGCTCGCCGCGCGCCTCGGCGAGCGCGAAGGCGGCCTCGAGCGGCTGGTATTCGAGATCGGGGAGCTCGGCCACCACGCCCTGATGGCTGGTCGTGCCGAGCCGCTGGTCGAGCTCGATCCGCGGCGCCCAGTCGACCGGGACGTCGGACGCCTCGGCCGCGTCGAGCAGATCCTGAATGGTCGACGTGCGGACGCCCTGCGCGACCGTGATGCGTTCGACCGAAGCGTCGCGCAGCGCTTCGAGTACCGCGTTTCGTCCGTAGATGAGCATGGCGCGAGTATACGTGCGCCTCTGCGATGGCCCGCAGCCCGGCCGAGGCCCGTGGCCGCGAGCCTGGACCTACACCGTGGCGAGCGCCGCCCGGGCGTTGCTGCGATCGCGCTCGAGTTGCGCCGTGAGATCGTCGAGCCCGTCGAAGGTGCGGGCGCGCCGCAGGTGCACGTGGAACACGACCTCGAGCTCGGCCCCGTAGAGGTCGAGGTCGACGTCGAACAGGTGCACCTCCAGCGACGGGGGCGCCCCCGGGAACGACGGACGCGCCCCGACGTTCGCCATGCCGTTCATCCACCCGCTGGGCGCTGCCGACCGCGCTCCGTTCGCCGCGGCCTCCCGCGTCTGCGGTGGCCCGGGGAGGGGGTCGGCGGTCGCCGCGCCACGGACCCGCGCGCGGACGGCGAACACGCCCTTCGGGAGCGCCTTGCGCGGATCGACGTCGAGGTTCGCCGTCGGGAAGCCGATCGTGCGGCCGCGCCGGTCGCCTTCGACGACGGCGCCCGAGGCGCGGTAGGGCGCGCCGAGCAGGTCGTTGGCCGAGGCGATCTCGCCGTCGGCGAGGTGGGCGCGGATGCGGGTCGACTTCACTGGCTCGCCGGCGTGCTCGACGAGGCCGAAGACCTCGACCGCACGCCCCGGCGCCTCGAGGTCGGCGAGCCCGCCGGCCCGCTTGTGGCCGAAGCGGAAATCCTCGCCGACGATCACCGTGGAGGGCCGCAGCGACGCGAGCTGCCCCACGAAGGCCTCCTTGGGCGTCTGGGCGTAGGTCAGGTCGAAGGGGACGGTGACGATCGCGTCGGGCGCGTAGGCGCTGAGCAGCTCGATCTTCTCGCGGGCCGACGAGAGGTAGGAGCTGCCCTGGAAGAGGACCTTCGCGGGCGGGAAGAAGGTCACCACGATCGACCGGAGGTCCCTGCCATCGCTCAGGTCGCGCATCCGCCGCAGCAGGGTGCGGTGGCCGAGGTGGACGCCGTCGAAGTTGCCGATCACCACGACGCCGCCGAGAAGCTCGGGCTGCTCCGCGAGCCGAGCGAGGTCGGCGGTGAGGAGCGGGACGGGTTCGGCGACGGTCGGTGCCTGCGCAGCGAGGTCGTCCGTCACGCGTCGTCCTCGGCCTGCGAACGCTCGGACGGCGGCGGGGCGTCGCCGTCCGCGGCGGGCGCTCCCCGGTCCAGCGCGGCCATCGCATGCCGTACCCCGACGAGCGTCGGGCCCGAGGTGGCGAGGTCGCCGCGGGCGGCCGCCTCCCACACGTCGTGCGGTCGCCGCCACTCGACGACGAGCTCCTCGTGCTCGTCGAGGGCGCCGTCTGCGGGCTCGAGCTCGGTGGCTTCGAACAGGGTGACCCGTTCGTCCGTGAAGCCGGGCGAGCTGTACATCGTCACCAGCGGACGCAGCCGGCCCCCGAGCTTGGCTTCCTCGGCGAGTTCGCGGGCCGCCGCCTCGTGCGGCGTCTCGCCCGGGTCGATCAGGCCCGCGGGAAGCTCCCACGTGTCGCGCTCCACGGCGGGGCGGTGCTGCCGAACGCCCAGCACACGACCGTCGCGCATCGCGAGGACGGCGACGGCGGGCGCGTGCTCGACGATCTCCCAGCGGTCGTCGAGCTTGACGAGATCGAGGATGGCGCCCCGGTAGACGGTTCGGCGGGTAGGCACGTGGGTGGCTTCAGCCTCGAGCGGCGGCGCCGCGGGAGGCGGCGCGCGCGATCACTCGTCGTCGGGGTTGTAGCGCAGGAACGCCGGGATGTCGTAGTTGCTCGGGTCGTAGCCCTGCCCGGCGGCGGCCGCGCGCAGGTTCGTCGGCCGCAGCACCTTCATCTCGGGGTTGTGGTCGAAGCCGGCGGCGATCACCGTGACGCGAACCTCGTCGGCGGCGTCCTCGGCGTACGTGACGCCGAAGAGGACGTTGACGTCCTCGATGCCGGTCGCCTCGCTGATCTTCTCGACGATCTCGTGGGCGTCGAAGAGGGTCAGCTCGTCGCTGCCGGTGACGTTGATCAGCAGGCTGTGCGCGCCTTCCACGCCGCGGGCGAGCAGCGGGCTGTGGGTGGCGCTGTTGGCGGCTTCCTCGGCGAGCTTCTCGCCGCGGCCGGCGCCGATGCCCATGAGCACGGTGCCGGCGCCCGAGAGGAGCGCCTTGACGTCGGCGAAGTCGACGTTGATCAGGCCCGGCATGTTGATGACGTCGCTGATGCCGCGCACGCCGTGGTAGAGCACGCGGTCGGCGACCCGAAACGCATCGGTGAGCTTGACCTTGCGGTCGAGGCTGGAGAGCAGCCGCTGGTTCTCGACGACGATCATCGCGTCGACCTTGTCCTCGAGGCGGCGCAGCCCTTCGTCGGCCTGCCGCATGCGCTTCGGACCTTCGAACTGGAATGGCGTCGTCACGACGGCGACCTCCGGCACGAACGGGAGCCG
>CBDUCW010000037.1:0-12608 GCA_965365745.1 uncultured Trueperaceae bacterium | reverse complement strand
GACTTCTACCTGGGGCCGGTCAACCTGCGCTTCGGCCGCACGCTGCTCCCCGTGGGCATCGTCAACCGCAAGCACGAGCCGCCGGCCTTCAACGGGGTCGAGGTCGCACGCGTCGTGCGCGTACGCGTGACGCCGGCGGCACCGTCCTCGATGCGCTGAGTCGCCGCCCGTACGGAGCGACCGGACCCGGCACAGCGAGCGGCTCCGGCGGCGCGCGGACCGACGCCCCGACCTCCGCGCGGCGAACCGTCGCCGCCGCAGGGCCCGCGCGCGATTGGGCAGGGCCCGCGCGCTACTGGAGCGCGACCGCCTCGCGGACGAGCCCCGACAGGCGCCAACCGTCGCCGTCGCGTGTGAACGCGACCACGAACGCGGCCGCGTCGCCGTCGGCGGTCTCGACGTCGATGCGCTGCCGGGCCGCCCCTTCGATCCGCTCGACGGGTCCGCGCCGCACCGCGACGTGCCCCAGCAGCGGGGCGTTCGACGCGTTCGCGAGGTGACGGGCCAGATCGCGCGCCGAGCCGACCCGCTGCGCGAAGCGGGGCGTGGCCACGGCGAGGATGTCGGCGGCGGCCGCGTCGGCGTCGCCGGGAGCGAGCGATGCGAGCACCCGGTCGAGCAGCGCCGACGGGGAGGCGGGGAGCGGCGGCGTCATGGTTCCGTTCTACCCGCTCCGCCGCCTCGGTTCCGTGAGGTGCAGCGCCCGGCGCCGAGCGCCGCGGGCGACCGTGCGTGGCGTCACCCGCGAGACCCGAGGGCGTCGCGCCGGAAGGCGCGGTAGCCGGCGCGCAGCAGCACGAGATCGATCGCCCAGAGCGCGGCGCCGAGCACGAGCACGGCGGCGAGGTTCAGGTAGATCGCGCCCGTGGCCTGCGCCACGAGCAGGGCGACGGCGGGGAGCACCACGATCGCCCCGAGCTGGTAGGCCTCTTGCACGGTGGCGACGCGTGCCGAGACCAGCACGGTCACCCCCAGGGCGAGCGCCGCCGCGGCGGGCGCGACCCAGACCACCAGCGCGAACCACACCCCGTTCGGGAGCAGCGGGCGGCCCAGCACGGGCCACGCCACGGCATCGACCACGAGCGTGTACACGACGAAGCCGACGAGCGACACGGCCACCGCAGGGAGCCAGCTTCCGGCCAGCTTTCCGAGGAACAGCTCGCGGTCGTCGAGCGGCGTGTGGAGCAGCGCTTCGAGCGTCCCGCGCTCGCGCTCGCCGGCGACGCTGTCGGCGGCGAGGATCGAGGCCACCATGAGGGGCAGGATCAGGAACATCGGCGCGAACAGGTAGCCGAGCGCGAGTACGAGCAGCTGCGCCCGGACCTCGAGCCCTGCCAGCGAAGCCTGAAGCCCGGCCGGTGCACGCTCGAGCAGGGCGATCAGGTCGCCTGCGAGGGCGCCGCCGGAGGCGGCGTCGAGCGGCGCGAAGCGCAGGGCCAGCCCCGCTCCCAGGGGCAGGACGAGCAGGAAGATCAGCGGCACGATCACCATCGGGAGGGTCAGCGCCGGGCTGCGCCGAACCGCGGTGAGGTCCTTGCGGGCGAGCGCGGCGACGCGTCGCCAGCGGACGGGGCGGCGGCCGGCGGCGCTCACGCGCGCCCCTCCGGCCGTCGCGACACGGCACCCGCGGCGTCGCCGGCTGCGCCCTCGGACGGGCCCGCCTCGTCGTCGATGGCGTGCCCAGCGCCGCGTCCGGACCGGTTCGGATCGACGCCGGTGTCCGCCGGCTCCACGCCGGAATCGACGGCCGACGGGGCGTCGTGCAGCGCCACGTACGCCTCTTCGAGGCTGGGCGGCAGCGGGATCACGCCGTAGAGCGGAACGCCGGCGGCGGCGAGCGCCGCGGTCAGCGTCGGGATCTCGTCGCGGGCCACCGGGTCGAGCTCCACGCCGCCGGGCACCGAACGGACGCTGCGGTCGTCGCCGAGCACGCCCCGAACGCGCTCGCGGTCGGCGTCGTCGAGGTCGATGCGGAGACGAAGCTGCGCGCCCCAGCGGGCCGAGAGGGCCGCGGGCGTACCCCAGGCCACGCGCGATCCGTGGCGCAGCACGGCCACGTGGTCGCACAGCTCCTGGGCCTCGGCGAGGTCGTGCGTGCACAGCAGGAGCGTGCGGCCCTGCGAGGCGAGGTCGCGGACGAGCGCGTGCACGTCGCGCCGAGCGATCGGATCGAGGTCGGCGGTGGGCTCGTCGAGGAGCAGCAGCTCCGGGTCGTGGAGCAGGCTGCGCGCGAGCGCCAGGCGGCGGCGCATCCCCTTGCTGTAGCCACCGGCGCGATCGTCGCCGCGGCCCGCGAGGCCGAAGCGGTCGAGCAGTTCGCTCGCGCGAGCCTGCGCGCGTTCACGCTCGAGCCCGTACATCTCCCCGTAGCTCGCGAGGTTCTCGCGGCCCGTGAGGCGGGGGTCCACGGCGGCCGTCTCGGTCAGCACGCCCACGCGGTCGCGGAGCGATGCGCCGTCGTGCACGGGGTCGAGGCCGAGCACGGCGAGGCTCCCGCGCGAGGGGCGCAGCACCCCGGTGAGCAGGCGCAGCGTCGTCGTCTTGCCCGCGCCGTTGTGCCCGAGGAGGCCCACCACCTCGCCGCGCTCGACGGTCAGGTCGAGGCCGGCGAGCGCCGTGACCTCGGTGCCGTCGCGCCGCGCGAAGCTGCGTCCGAGCCCGGCGGCTGCGATGGCGACGTCCGGGCGCACGAGGGGCGTCCTAGGCTCCGTGCGGAAGCCGCATCGAGACGTACTTGATCTCGAGGAACTCGTCGATGCCCCACGGGCCGCCCTCGCGCCCGAGCCCCGACTGCTTGACGCCGCCGAAGGGCGCGTACGGGACCGACGGCACGCCGTCGTTGACGCCGACGATGCCGTAGTCGAGCGCCTCGCTGACGCGGAAGGCGCGTGACAGGTCGTTCGTGTAGAGGTACGCGGCGAGCCCGTACGGCGTGTCGTTGGCGGCCGCGACGGCCTCGGCCTCGTCGTCGAACGCGAGGATGGGCGCGACCGGCCCGAAGGTCTCCTCCTGCATCAGCGCCATGTCCGACCGGATTCCGCGGAGCACGGTGGGGCGGTAGTAGAGCCCGTCGAGCGCCTCGCCGCCGGTCACCACGGTGGCGCCCTTCGCCTGCGCGTCGGCGATGTGCTGCTTCACCTTGGCGAGGCCCTGCGCGTCCACCAGCGGGCCGATGTCGGTGGCCTCGTCGGTCGGGTCGCCCACCCGCAGCGCCTCGGTCGCGGCCACGAAGGCCTCGACGAAGCGGTCGTGGATGCCGCTCTGCACGTAGATGCGGTTCGTGCACACGCAGGTCTGACCGGCGTTGCGGAACTTGCAGGCGATCGTCTGCGCCACCGCCTCGTCGAGGTCGGCGTCGTCGAACACGAGGTACGGGGCGTGCCCGCCCAGCTCGAGGCTGATCTTCTTGAGCGTGTCGGCCGATTTCCGGTAGAGGATGCGCCCGACCTCGGTCGAGCCGGTGAAGGTGATCTTGCGGATGCGCGGATCGGCCATCAGCGTGTCCGACAGCGGCACCGGATCCTTGGCCGGAAGCACCTGGAACGTGCCCGGCGGACCGCCGGCCCGCTCCCACAGCTCGGCGAGGTGCAGCGCCGACAGCGGCGACTGCTCGGCCGGCTTGAGGACGATCGTGCAGCCCGCCGCCAGCGCCGGTGCGGCCTTGCGCGTGACCATCGCCGACGGGAAGTTCCACGGGGTGACGCCGAACACCGGCCCCACCGGTTGGCGCATCGCCAGCAGGCGCTTGTCCCGCGCGGCCGACGGGAACTGTTCGCCGTAGACGCGCTTGGCCTCTTCGGCGTACCAGGTGACGAAGCCGGCGGCGTAGGCGATCTCGCCCGTCGCCTCCCTCTTCGGCTTGCCCATCTCGGCGGTCATGACCGCGGCGAGTTCGTGCTGGTGCTCGAGCATGAGGTCGCGCCAGCGACCCAGGATCTCGCTCCGCTCGAAGGGCGTGGTCGCCTTCCAGCTCTGGAATGCGTCCCAGGCGAGATCGGCGGCCGCCGCGGCCTCGTCCGGCCCGCAGTCCGCGATTCGGGCGACCGTCTGGCCGGTGGCCGGATTCGTCACCTCGAAGGCGCGCTCGGCGTCGTGCCAGCCGTCGGTGTAGAACCGTTCGTCAACGCGTGCAAGTGCCATGCGTCAATGTAGCAGCGCCGATCGAGCGGTCCGGTGGGGCCCCGGCCGACGAGGCGACCGAGGCCGTCGATGCGGCCGACATCGGCCCGCGGGTCGCGACGGATCTACCCGGCGGCCGGTCCGATCAGATCCTCGGCGATCTTGCTGCTCGAGAGCACGCCCGGCAGCCCCGCGCCCGGGTGCGTTCCCGCCCCGACGAAGTACAGGTTGTCGAACTCCTCGCTGCGGTTGTGCGGTCGGAACCAGGCCGACTGCGTCAGGATCGGCTCCACGCTGAACGCCGAGCCACGGAACGAGTTCAGGGTCGTCTCGAAATGCAGCGGGTCGATGTGGTGCTCCGTGACGAGGTGGTCCGACAGCCCCGGGAGGTAGCGCTCCTCGAGGAAGTTCATGATCGCGTCGCGATACGGCTTCGCCTGCTGCGTCCAGTCGATCCCGCTCTTGAGGTTCGGCACCGGCGAGAGCACGTAGAAGCTCTCGTGGCCTTCGGGCGCCATGCTCGGATCGGTGTACGTCGGCATGTGCAGGTAGAGGCTGAAGTCGTCGGCGAGCTTCCCGTCGTTGTGGAAGATCTCCTTCAGCAGGCCCTCGTAGCGCGGTCCCAGGATGATGTTGTGGTGCTTGAGCGTGCCGTCGCGGTACTGCCGGTCGGTGCCGAAGTAGATGACGAACAGGCTCATCGCGTAGCGCATCCGCTCCAGCTTGGCGTCGGTGTACTTGCGCCGATGGGCCGGGTCGACCAGGTTCATGTACGTGAAGGCCACGTCGGCGTTCGAGACGACGTCGTTCGCGTAGTGCGCGCTGCCGTCCTTGAGGCGGACGCCCTGCACGCGCTGCGATCCGTTGGGGTCGACCAGGATCTCGTCGACCTCGGCGTCCGTGTGGATCACGCCGCCGAGCTCGCGGATCAGCTTCGCGAAGGCCTCGACCAGCGCGCCGGTTCCGCCCATCGCGTACCAGACGCCCCACTCGCGCTCGAGGTAGTGGATCATCGCGTAGATGCTGGTCGTGTCGAACGGGTTTCCGCCCACGAGCAGCGGGTGGAAGCTGAACACCTGCCGCAGGAAGTCGTCCTCGATGTGGTCCGAGACGTAGCGGTACACCGACTTGTAGCTCTGCAGCCGAATCAGATCCGGCGCGACCTTCAGCATGTCGGCGACGGTGAGAAACGGCTTGTCGGCGAGTTCGACGAAACCCTTGTCGAAGATCTTCTTCGCGTTGTGCACGAAGTTGAGGTAGCCGCGCTTGTCGGCGGGATTGCGCTTGTCGATCTCCTCGAGGATGAACATCTCGTCGTCGTTGTAGTCGAAGTGCGCCCCGGTGTGATCGAAGATCCGGTAGAAGGGATCGCACTTGACGAATTCGACGTAGTCCTCGCGCCGCTTGCCGGCCCGGGCCCAGATGTCGTCGAACATCCAGGGCGCGGTGATGATCGTCGGCCCCCCGTCGAAGGTGAAGCCGTCCTGTTCGTAGGTGTAGGCGCGACCGCCGAGCTTGTCGCGCTTTTCGAACATCTCGACCTCGTGGCCGGCGGCGAGCAGCCGCGCCGCCGCCCCGAGGGCGCCGAAGCCCGAGCCGATGATGATGATCTTTCGTTTCACGCCCTCGAGGATACGTCAGCGCTCGGCGGCACTCGGTGGGCCGGGCACGGTTGCGCGGGGTCGGTGGCGATCGCCCGCGGGCCGAAACCGCGCCCCGGTCGAAGATTCCGTCCGCTCGGCGCCAACCGCCGGGGCCGACACGAAGTTGGCCGAGGCCCGGTGCTACGCTCCGCCCATGAACCGGCAGATCCGACGCGACCAAGAACGACGCGAACAGAAGGCGGAGAAGGAGAAAGCCAAACGGCGCCGCGAACGGCGGCGGTCGCGGGGCAATCGGTCGAGCCCGTCCAAGAGCGACGGCGACGGCAAAAGCGGCGGAGGCGGCGGAGGTGGAGGCGGGAAGCCCAAGCGGGCGCCCGGCCGCTTCTCGGGCTTCCTCATGGGGGCGACGGTCGTCTTCATCCTCCTGCAGGGGATCATCACGCCCGAAGCCGAGCTCGGGCTCGTGGACCGGATCGCCGCCGCGGGCTTCTACGGACTGTTCAGCTACTTCACCACGCTGTGGCTGTACCGCACCGGCCGCAGCAACGCGGCGGGCATCTCGACCTTCGCCGGCGGCATGCTCGCCCTCGGCGTCGAGATCGGGAAGCTCGCGCAGGGTGGCTACCAGGTCGACCTGCTCGTGCTGGGCCTGATCCTCCTGTTCCTCCCGCTGGGCGCCCTGCTCGGCCGCTTGGTGTGGAACCGCTCCCCGCGCTGATCCCCGCTCGCGCGGCGGGCGTGCGGACGCGCGAGGCGGCGGCGTGAGCCTGCGCGAGACGATCGACCTCGGAACCCTGGCCTGCCGACGCCGCGCGAGTGCACTTCCGGCCCGCGTGCACTTCGCGGCGCCGAGCGTGTGGACGCGCGGCGTGTGGCTCGCCGGGGCGCTCGCCTGCCTGGTCTTCGTCGCCAGCGTGGCCGTCCCGCTCGGGTGGCTGGTGCCCGCGCCCGACGGTGCGGGCCTCGCCTTCGGTCGCTGGCCGCGCCCGCTCGAGTCGATCTTCTGGCTGCTCCCGCTGGTGCTCGGCGCCTTGTCGCTGGCGCTCGGTCTCGGCGGCGTGCGGCTGCAGATCGACGACGACGAGCTGCGCCTCGGGTCGGGCGCGATCCGCTCCGCGGGCGAGCGGGCGATCGATCTCGAGACCCTGCTCGTGGCCCGATCCTGGGAGGAGCGCAGCCGGAGCCGCGAGAAGCTCTACGGCACGCGCCTCGTGTTCGCGGCGACCGAGGTCGTGTGGCGCACCGCCGATCGTGCGGCCTGGGAAGCGCTGCGCGACCGCTTCGAGGGGGCGGGCCTGTGAGCGACCCCGGCGTGACGGCGGTGATGGGCGCCATGGACGAGGAGATCGAGCGGCTGCTCGAGGCGCTCGCATCCGACGGGCCGGCCGAGCGGCGCGGCCCCTTCACGCTGCACCGCGGACGGCTCGAGGGGGTCCCGGTCGTGGTGGCCAAGTGCGGGATCGGCAAGGTGAACGCGGCTGCGCTGACGCAGGCGCTCCTCGACGCCGGCGCGACGCGCCTGATCTTCACCGGCGTCGCCGGGGGCGTCGATCCCGCGCTGCGGGTGGGCGACCTCGTGGTATCGCGCGACGCCGTTCAGCACGACGTCGACGTGCGGCCCCTGGGCTACGACCTCGGCGAGGTGCCCGGCGACGGCGCCGCCTGGGCGGCGGATCCGGTCTTGGTGGACCACGCCGTGGCCGCCGCGGGCGAGCTCGAGGCCGTGCGCACCGTCGTGGGGCGCGTCGCCTCGGGCGATCGCTTCGTCGCCGATCCCGGCGAGGTCGCCCGGATCCGCAGCGACTTCGGCGCCGCCTGCGCCGAGATGGAGGGGGCGGCGGTGGCGCAGGTCTGCGCCAAGTGGAGCGTCCCCTGGGTCGTGGTGCGTTCGATCAGCGACACGGCCGACCACGATGCCCACACCGACTTCCGCGCCTTCACGAAGCTCGCCGCCGAGCGGGCGAAGCGGGTGGTGCGGGGGATCCTTCGCCGGCTGGCCGACGACGGAGCGACGGACGGCTGACGGCCGGGGCGCCGGCGACGGATCGCGACACGCTACACTCGCCGAAATGATCATCATCGAGTTCCTGCAGGCCGCCGCTTCGCCCGGCCTCGACGCCTTCGCGCAGGGTGTCAGCGACCTGGGCTCGGCCGAGGCCTACATCGCCGTCCTGGTCGTGATCTACCTGGGCATCGACACCCGCCTGGGGCAGCGGGCGGGCACGTACCTGCTGTTCGCCGTCATCCTCAACGCGTACCTGAAGGGGTGGATCGCCACCGATCGCCCCTTCGTCGAAGCGCCCGAGCTGAACCGCAGCACCGAGTCCGATCTGGGCCACGCGTTTCCGTCGGGGCACTCGCAGGGAGCGGCGACGCTGTGGGGCTACCTCGCGGTGAAGTCGAATTCGACCGGGTTCCGCGTCCTGGCCGGCGTCCTGATCGGCTTGGTGGCGCTCTCGCGCCTCTACCTCGGCGTGCATTGGCCGATCGACGTGCTCGGCGGTCTGCTGATCGGCGCCGGCATCGTGTTGATCGCGCTCGAACTCGATCGCCGGCTCCCGGCGCTCGACCGCGCGGTGGGCATGCCGATCGTGCTGAAGCTCGCCATCGCCATCGTGCTTCCGCTGACGCTGGCGGTGGTCGCGCCCCCGCCCGGCGCCGAGGCGTCGCTGATGCTCGGCGGCTTCGCCGCGTACCTCACCACGCCGCTGGTGTTCCGCTTCCGTGCCGGTGGCGCCTGGTGGCGCCGCGCCCTGCTGGTCGGGCTGGGCTTGGCGCTGGTGTTCGCCGTGCTGGCCGGTACCAGCGTCGCCCTGCCCGAAGCGGTGAAGCGCAACGCGGCGGTCGGCTTCGTCCGCTACCTGGCGCTCGGCTGGACGGGACTGATCGTGGCGCCCTGGCTCGGCGGGCTTCTGCGGATCGCGCCGCGCGGCTCGCTGCGGCTCGCACGCCCGCCCCGGGCGCGCGGCGAGGCGCGCTGACGGACGCCTCCGGGGCGTCCGGGCTCAGCCGCCAGCGGCGGCGAGCCGCGCGCGAAGGCGCAGCATCGCAACGACGGCCGCGGCGTCCCACGCCTGCGGCCGGCAGGCCGTCGGGTACGGCACGGGCGGCGCCCCGGGCGCACGCTGGTGCCCCGACACCAGCTCCGGCGGGCGGTGGTCGGCCTGCGAGGTGGCGAGATCGAGGACCGAGCGGGCGAGCCGGTCGGCGGCCTCGTCGAGCCCGTAGCGCGCGAGGCCCAGCGCCACGAGCGCCGTGTCGTGCGGCCACACCGAGCCGTTGTGGTAGCTGACCGGGTTGTAGCGCGCCTCGTCGGCTCCCAGCGTCCGCAGGCCCCACCCCGAGAAGTTCGCCGGCTCGAGCAGCGTGGCGGCGAGCCGCGGCGCCACGGCCTCGGGCACGATGCCGCTCCACAGCAGGTGCCCCGCGTCCGAGTTGTGAACCCGCAGCGGCGCCTTGTCGTGGTCGAGCGCGAGCGCATAGGTGCCGAGGTCGTCGAGCCAGAACGCGTCGTGGAAGGCCGCTTGCAGCGCCTCGGCGCGCGCGCTCCAGCGCGCCGACGCGCCCGCGTCGCCGAGCGCGGCGAAGAGCTCGGCGGCGCTGCGGTAGGCGTCGAAGGCGTACCCCTGCACTTCGTTCACGGCGATCGAGCCCGCGGCGAGGCGGCCGTCGGCGTGGCTCAGCGAGTCGCGGGAGTCCTTCCACGACTGCACGGTGATCCCGTCGGAGTCGTCGACCCCGGCGGGGCTCGAGGCCTCGAACTCCAGGAAGCCGTCGCCGTCGGGATCTCCGTCGGTGCTCATCCATGCGAGCGCGGCCTCGAGCGCGTCGCGGTGCGAGCGCACGAGGTCGAGGTCGCCGCTCGCGCGCCACACGCGGTGGAGCAGGACGATCCACAGCGGTGTGGCGTCGACGCTGCCGTAGTAGGGCCCGTACGGGGTGTCGCCGGTGCGCGTCAGTTCGCCGTGGCGCAGCTCGTGGAGGATCTTCCCGGGCGCTTCGGTGGTGCGTTGGTCGCGTTCGCGGCCGGCGTGGGCGGCGAGGTAGCGAACGGTACCCGCTGCCATCTCGGGTGCGTCGGGGAGGGTCAGCAGCGCGGTCAGCAGGGCGTCGCGCCCGAAGGCCGCCACGTACCAGGGGATCCCGGCCGCGGGGACCGGACCCTGGGGCGTGAACAGCAGCAGCGCGCGCAGGTCGTCGACGGCCTGGGCCGCGGCGCGCTCGAGCTCCGGCGGAGCCGGCAGCGATGCGAAGCCGCGGCGCCACGTCTCGTAGTCGGGACCGGGGACCGCGGGGAGCGCGCCCGAGTGCAGGCCGATCGTCGCCTCGAGCTCGAGGCTCTCGCCGGGCGCGAGCCGAACGTCCCAGACGGCGGTCGCTCCGTCCCAGCGGTCCGGCGCCGGCGCGAGGGCGAGGTCGACGCCGGCGTCGAGCCCGTCGTCGGCACGGTAGCGGAAGGTGGCACCGCCGTCGCCGCGATCCGCTTCGATCGTCGGCCGCGCGCGGCTGCGGTAGCCGCGCACCTCGAAGATGTCGGCGAAGTCGGCGTCGACGGCGAGGCGGAGCTCGAGCGATTCGGTTCGCCGGCCGGTGTTGCGGATCTTCACCCGGTCGTCGAGGTCGGCGGCCCCGATGCGGGCGCGCCGGTGGACGCCGATGCGCTGGGCGGGCCCGTCGATCGCGCCGTGGTGGCTTTCGAGGCGGTCCGGGCGGGGGGTGAAGGCGAGCAGCGTCTCGACGTCGTCGCCGAAGCGCCAGGCGTAGCGGGAGAGGAGCCGGGTGTCGTGCAGGTACACGCCGTGTTCGCCGCCCTCGATGCGCCCGTCGCGGTCGGCCACGGCGAAGGCGTAGTCCTCCTTGAGGACGAGGTTCTGGGAGAAATCCATGCGGCGAGGATAGCGGGCGACGGGGCCGCGGGCCGGGGCGCTCGCGGCGCGGCGCACGCCTGACTTGCAGATCGCGCCACACGGCGACGAGCGGCCGCGGCGCCGCGCGCCCCGCCGGCCGCCGCCCGAGTTGCATATCGCGCCAACGCGTCCGTCGGGCGCGAAAACCGTAGTGCACGTTTGGAACGCACTTCTCCAGTGCCGTACAATGCGGACGTTCCGCGCGCCCCACTTCGCATCCGGGTGCGCGATTCCCCAACCCGTCCGGTCCGGGTCCGCGCCGCTTCCGGCGTCGGTCGCTCGCGGGCGAGCCTCGGCTCGAGCGCGGACGGTCCCGAACCGCTCCCCCGTGAGATCCGTACGCGCAAGCCGCCCCTGCGGGCCCCGCGCGCACGCGCCGACCCGGCGCTGCCGGGCCCGATCGAGAGGTACGAACCCCATGGCTGACGTCCTCGACGAACTCCTCGACGTAGACCGGTCGCAGCTCGAGCCCGCCGAACGCGCCGAGCTCAACCAGATCGAACTGCGCGAGTGGCTCGAGTCGCTCGACTACGTGCTCGCGTCGGGCGGTGCCGACCGCGTGCGGACGATCCTCGAACGACTCGACCTGCACGCGCAGAAGCACGGCGTCGACGTGCCCTTCACGGCCACGACGCCCTACATCAACACCATCCCGCCCGAGCAGGAGCCCGCTTACCCGGGCGACCGTGCGATCGAGCGGCGGCTGCGCGCGCTTATGCGCTGGAATGCGATGGCGATGGTCGTGCGCGCCAACAAGTACAGCGACGGCATCGGCGGCCACATCAGCACCTACGCCTCGGCCGCGACGCTCTACGAGGTGGGCTTCAACCACTTCTTCCGCGGACCCGGCGCCGACGAGAACGCCGACTTGGTGTATTTCCAGGGGCACGCCAGCCCCGGGGTGTACGCGCGCAGCTACATGGAGCGCCGCTTCGACGTGCAGCGGCTGCGCAACTTCCGGCGCGAGCTGCAGGACGATCCCGGTCTGTCGAGCTACCCGCACCCGTGGCTGATGCCCGACTACTGGCAATTCCCCACGGTGTCGATGGGCCTGGGGCCGATCATGTCGATCTACCAGGCCCGCTTCAACCGCTACCTGGTCGCCCGCGGCCTGATGCCCGCCAACTCGGGCAAGGTGTGGGCCTTCCTCGGCGACGGCGAGACCGACGAGCCCGAAACCACCGGCGCGATCAAGTTCGCCGCCCGGGAGAAGCTCGACAACCTCATCTGGGTGATCAACTGCAACCTGCAGCGGCTCGACGGTCCGGTCTACGGCAACGGCCAGATCATCCAGGAGCTCGAAGGCATCTTCCGAGGCGCCGGCTGGAGCGTCATCAAGGTGACGTGGGGCAGCAAGTGGGACGAGCTGCTCGCCAAGGACGAGGACGGCGTGCTCGTCGAGCGCTTCGGGCAGCTCGTCGACGGCGAGTCCCAGCGCTACGCGGCCTTCGGGGCCAAGGAGCTCCGCGAGAACTTCTTCAACACCCCCGAGCTCAAGAAGCTGATCGAAGGCTGGAGCGACGCCGACATCGCCAAGCTGAACCGCGGCGGGCACGATCCCCAGAAGGTCTACGCGGCCTACAAGCGGGCCACCGAGACGACCGGACAGCCGACCGTGATCCTCACCCGCACCGTGAAGGGCTACGGGATGGGCGAGTCGGGCGAGGGCAAGAACATCACCCACCAGCAGAAGAAGCTCAACGAGGACGAGATGCAGGCCTTCCGCGATCGCTTCGACATCCCCATCGGCGACGACGAGATCGGCCAGTTCCCCTTCTACCGCCCCGACGAGGACTCGAAGGAGTACGCCTACCTCAAGGAGCGCCGCGACGAGCTCGGCGGATGGGTGCCGCAGCGCATCGTCAAGGCCGACCCGGTCGAGGCCCCCAGCGTCGAGTCCTTCGAGGAGTTCATGCAGGGGACCGACGGCCGCCAGGTCTCGACGACCATGGTCTGCGTGACAATCCTCCGCAAGCTG
>CBDUCW010000036.1:0-12671 GCA_965365745.1 uncultured Trueperaceae bacterium | reverse complement strand
GGTCGCACCTGATGGCGCTGATCGGACCGTCGGGCGCGGGCAAGAGCTCGTTCGTCAACGCGGGGCTGCTGCCGGCGATGCCGGTCGGCTGGCGGGCCCTGGTGATCGAGCCCGGGCCCACGCTCGCCGTACACCCGGACGATCAGCCCGAGGCCCGCCTGTCGATGTCGCTCGACACCCTCGCGAACGCCCGGCGCGTGATCGTCCTGGCGACGGGCGAGGGCAAGCGCGACGCCTTGGAGCGGGCGCTGGCCCTCGGCGACGAGCTCGACCCGCCCGCGCCGGGCACGCCGCGCGATCCGCGCCTCGACGCCCTGCCCGCGGCCGGAATCGCCGCGCGCGGGAGCGTCGAGCTGATCACCGACCTCGAGCTCGCGCCGGCCTGACCCGCCGCGCCGCGCCGGCCGACCCCGCCGCCGGCCGTGCCGTGGACACGGTGCCGGTGTAGGGCGGCCCGCACGGCCGATACCAAGCCCGAAGCATCGGGCTTGCGACGCACGGGTTCAGGCCCAGCGGATCACGCGCACGTCGAAGGGCGTGGGCAGCGCCGGGTGCACCGGGTACACGCGCACCCCGTAGACGAGCCGGCCCGAGACGTCGGGCGCGAAGGTCGCGCGGTAGCGGATCTCGCCGGCGTCGTCGGCCGGACCCTCGGCCTGCATCGGCACGATGTGGAGGTCGTGCTCGAGCGCCTCGTCCTCGGGTCCGTAGACCACCTCGACCGTCAGCTGACCGGCGTCGAGGCCGCGGGGAGCCAGCACCGCCTCGATGGTGATCGCTTCGCCCACGTGGTGCTGCGCGTCCTCGATCGCCTCGGCGTGGAACGCGACCGCCGGCCACTGCCCGTCGACCGTCTCGCGCCAGCGCGCCAGGTCGATCGCCGACGCGAAGTCGTTGGCCGCGATCGAGCGCCCGCGTTCGGAGGCCGGGGCGTAGTACCTGCGCACGTAGTCCTTCACCATGCGCTGGGCGTTGAAGTGCGGCGTCACCGAGGCGATCGCCTCGGCGCTCCGGCGCATCCACTCGCTCGGGACGCCGGCCGCGTCACGCTCGTAGTAGAGCGGGACGACCTCGCGCTCGAGGACGGCGTACAGCGCGTCGGCATCGGCGGCGTCGGCCTTCTCGTCGTCGTCGTAGCTGCGCTCGCCGCCGATCGCCCAGCCGTTGGCGCCGTTGAAGCCCTCGGGCCACCAGCCGTCGAGGATCGACAGGTTCAGCACGCCGTTCATCGCCGCCTTCTGCCCCGACGTGCCCGACGCTTCGAGCGGACGCCGCGGGTTGTTGAGCCACACGTCCACGCCGCGGGTGAGCGCCCGCCCGACGGCCATGTCGTAGTCCTCGACGAACAGGATCTTGCCCGAGAAGCGCGGATCGTTCGACAGCTTCTGGATGTGGGCGATGAGCGCCTGGCCGGGCTCGTCGGCCGGGTGCGCCTTGCCCGAGAACACGAGCTGCACCGGCCGCTGGGGATCGCAGAGGATGCGCTCGAGCCGCTCGAGGTCACGGAAGATCAGGGTGGCCCGCTTGTACGTGGCGAAGCGCCGGGCGAAACCGATCGTCAGCGCTTCGCTGTCGAACAGCTCGCCCGTATCGCGCAGCGCCGTCGGGCTGGCCTCCTGCCGCGCGAGCTGCGCCAGCACCCGCCGGCGCAGGAACCGTACCGAGCGCGCCTTGAGCGCCTTGCGCGCGTCCCAGAGCGTGCCGGCCTCCACGTCGCGCAGCGCCGACCACATCGCCGGATCGTCGAGCCGACCGCGCCACCCCGCCGGCAGCTCGGCTTCGGCGAGATCCTGGATCTCCGGTGCGACCCAGGTGGCGTAGTGGACGCCGTTCGTCACGTGACCGATCGGCACCTCTTCGGTGGGGACCTCGGGCCACAGGTCGTTCCAGATCTGGCGCGAGGTCTCGCCGTGGAGCTTCGCGACGCCGTTGCGCGCGCTGCTGAAGCGGATCGCCAGCGCCGGCATCGAGAACACGGGACCCCAGCCGTGGTCGGCCCGGCCGAGATCGTGGAACTCGTGCTGGCGGAGGCCGAGGCTCCCCCAGAAGCCGCTGAAGCCCTGGTTGATCAGGTCGAATCCGAAGGCGTCGTTGCCCGCCGCCACCGGGGTGTGCACGGTGAACACGGTCGAGGCCACGACGGCCTCGCGGGCCTGCTCGAAGGTCAGCCCCTCCGCGACGAGCTCGCGGCAGCGTTCCAGCGGCATGAACGCGCTGTGCCCCTCGTTCATGTGCCAGGAGGTGGGCTCGATCCCGAGCTTGCGCAGCAGCCGAACGCCCCCGATGCCGAGGATGATCTCCTGGCTGATCCGGGTGCGCTGGTCGCCGCCGTATAGACGCCGCAGCAGCGCGCGGTCGTCGGGGTGGTTCGCGCCGATGTCGACGTCGAGCAGGTAGACGCTGACGCGCCCCGCACCGATGCACCAGGCCTGGATCGTGACCTCCCGGCCGAACACGTTCACCGACGCGGTGACCGCGTTGCCGTCGTCGCCGACGACGAGCGTGAGCGGAAGGTCCTCGGGCTCCTTGCGCTGGTACACGGCCTCCTGGCGGCCGTCGGGGTCCACCCGCTGGTGGAAGTAGCCCTCCGGGTACCAGAGTCCGACGGCGACGAGCGGAACGCCCAGGTCGCTGGCGGCCTTCGTATGGTCGCCCGCGAGCACGCCCAGGCCGCCGGAGTACAGCGCGACCGCCTCGTGCCAGCCGTATTCGGCGCAGAAGTAGGCGTAGACGTCGTCGCCGTCGACCTCCGACTGGAACCACAGGTCGCCGTCGAGGTAGGCGTCGAAGCGCTCGATCACGCTGGCGTAGGCGTTGAGGAAGGCCGGGTCCTCGGCGGCGCGCTCGAGGGCCGCCTGGTCGATCTCGCGCAGCAGCACGACCGGGTTGTGGTCGGTGCGTTCCCACAGGTCGGGATCGAGCGACCGGAACAGGCGCCGACCCTCGGGCTCCCACGTCCAGTACAGATTCTGAGCGAGATCTCCGAGGCGGTCGATGGGTTCGGGAAGGTTGGGCAGCACGGTCACGCGACCGAGGATGTTCATGGAGGTACCTCGCGACGGGGAGTCGTCGCGCGGCGCCCGCGTCGGGGCACCTGCGCGGGATTCGCCGGGTCGGCGAATCCGGGCGTCCGCGGCGTCGCAGCCGCGGAAGCCGAGTGCGCGAACGGCGCTTCGCCGCTCGTGGCAACGGCGAGAAGTCTACCAAGCCGGGGCGGCCTGCGGCCCTGTGCGAGACTCGGCGCATGACGGTTCCCACGGTGTCGCTCCGGCGTCTCGCGCTGCTCTCCGTCTTGGTGCTGGGGCTGATCGCGTCGGCCGCCGAGGCGCAGACGATCGGCGCCTCGGTCGGACTCGGGCCGGACGGCGCGACCGTCGGGGCCGCGATCGGCGACCTTCGCCTCGCAGCGGTCGACCTCGACGTCGCCGCGGTCGTCGACACCCCGAGCGCGCCCCGGCTCGGAGTCGACCTGCAGGCTCGCGCCAACGTGCCCCTCGGCCTGATCGGCTCGGTGGTATTCCGGGGCGGGGCTGCGCTTCACGCCTCGGGCGCCTGGCGCGGTTCGCTGGAGAGCGAGGGCTCGGCGGGGCCGCTGGCGTTCGGCGTGCGCCTCGCCGGCGGAACCTCGGCGCGATCCCGGATCGCAGCGGTCGCCACCCCCGACGAGCTCCGAACCGCGCCCAGCGAACCTCCCGAGGGCGTGCTTCGGGGGCACCTCGCGCTATCCGCTCGCTACCGTGCGTCGCGCGATCTGCTCGTGCGCGTCGAGCCCGCGATCACCGTGCGCGCCGACGACGGCGTGGGGCGCGTCTCGGGACGGGTGGACGCCGCCGCCGAACTTCGCGACGCGCTCCTCGGCGGTGACCTCGTGGCCCGTCTGCGCGTCGTGAGCGCAACCGGCGCCCCTCGGATGGGGCCGGGCGCCGTCGACGTGGCGATCGGCCTGGGCCGCAGCGAGCGCCCGCGCCGGCGTCCCCCCTGGTCGACGACGCTCTGGCTCGGTGCCGGCGCCGGCGTCGCCCCGGGCGCCTCCCTGGACGGTCGTTGGCGGGTGGACGACGCCACCGTCGACCTGGTGCTGGCGGTCGAGCCGTGGCGGCGCGACCTCGCGCCGTTCCGGGCCGCGATTCGGGTCGAGCGGCCCGACGGTCGGGCCGCGAACGTGCGCTGGCAGCTGCGAGCCAGCGCGTCGGCCGGCGGCGCCCACGGCGCGACCGGGGCCGTGGCGCTCTCGGCGCGGATCGACCTCGGCCGGTAACGCGCCGCAGCCGCCCCCTCGCTCGTCGAAGGCCACCGGCCGCGCCGGCGTCGTCCCATCTGATTCCTGATCTTGGCGCACGTTTCGTGCTCCCGCCGCGGCGGGAGGCCCGGCGTCGCGTCCGCCGCTACTCTTCGCGCAACACCGTCAGGTCGCCGCTGTCGAGGTCGAGGCGCAGGAGGATCGCCCCGGCGGGAACCTCGACGACGCGGTCCACCAGGACGTCGCCCCGGGCGATGCGCACCCCGACCGGACCCGGACCGACGCCGCCCGCGTAGCCCTCGAGCCGCGGCAGTCCGTCGATCTCGACGGTCGTTCCACGCCGTTCGGTCCACACGATCGTGGGCGCCCGAAGCGGATCGAGCGCCTCGTCGACGCGGGTGACGCGAAGCGACCGGACCGGAACCGTCGCCACCAGCGGCGCGAAGCCCGGCCGTTCGATCCGGAGTTGGTACGTCCCCGGCACCGTGGCCACCGACAGCGGCGACACGCCCTGCGGCTCCTCGTCGAGGAAGACCTGCGCCTCGGGCGTGGTCAGCACCTGGAGGCTGCCACCGCTCACCGGGGTCAGCGCGAGGGTCAGCAGCCGAGCGTCGCCCGAGCCGAGTTCGACGCTGCGGATCTCGGGGACGTAGCCCTCGCGGCGGACTTCGATCTGGTACCGGCCGGGCGCGAGGTTGAGCAGATCGAGCTCGCCCGTGAGCCCGACCCGCGCCCCGTCGATCCGAACCGTCGCACCGGTCGGTGCGCTGTTGATCCACAGGGTCGCGTCGCCCGTCGGAAGCGACCCCACGCCGGCCACGAAGCTGGCCACCTGCTCGGCGAGCGCGTCGGCGCCGGCCATGACGTCGCCGGGCCGCACGGGCACGGCGAGCACGTCGGTGGCCCGGCCCTCCTCGCGATCGACGAAGAGAGCCGACACCAGCACGCCCTGGCCGGCCACGTCGCGCCGGACCTCGCCGGACATGGCGTAGCGCGCATTGTCGAGGTCGGCGATCAACAGCGTGAGCTCGCGCTCCAGGCTGCCGGCCACGCCGGGCGTGATCAGCGCCCCCTCGAGCACCTCGAACCGGGTCCGCTGCGCCACGGCCGCCCGGAAAGCCACCATGAAGTCGTCGCGCATCCGCACCGTCACCCCGTCGCGCACGGCGAAGTCGGGCACCGAGATGCGCGGCCGCACCGCGGCCGAGCCCTCGGCGTCGGCGGCGCCCGAGCTCTGCGCGAACGCCCCCGCCGCCAGTCCGGCCAAGACGGCGAGGACCAGGACGAGCCCCACCAACCGCCGGACCGCCGGGCGCCCACGCCCGCCGGGCGCGCGAGCGCCGCGCCTGCAGCGCGGCGGGGACAGCCGTGGAGAAGCTCGACCGGGACGGAGCATCGCGCCGAGTATATCGCGCGCTCGCCCCCGCTCGAGACCGAGCCGCGGCCGTGACCTCGGTGGTACGGTGGCGCGATGCGAACTCTGCTTCTGAGCGATGTGCACGCGAACATCGTGGCGCTCGAGGCGGTGCTCGACGATGCCGAGGCACGCGACTGGGAGGCCGTGGCCTTCCTCGGCGACGCGGTCGGCTACTACACCGAGCCGAACGAGGTCATCGACCGCCTGCGCGAGCTCGCCCCGAGCGTCGCGATCCTCGGCAACCACGACGCGATGCTGCTCGACGTGCTCGACGGCCGGCCCGGCGACGGTCGGGCCCACGGCATGGTCACCCACGTGCTCCGCGACCACGCCGAACGGCTCACGCCGACGTCGGTCGACTTCCTCCGCAGCCTCCGCGACGGCCATTGCAGCGACGGCTGGCAGGCGGCGCACGGCGGACTCGATCACGCCTGGACCTACCTCGACTCGATCCAGGCGGCCGAGGCGAACCTCCCGCTGCTCGACGAACGCCTCTGCTTCGTGGGCCACACGCATATCCCGCGGGTCTATGCCGCGCTCGAGCACGGGGGCAAGACGCTGTGGCGCACGGTCGCATTCCGCAAGGACGAGCAGCGCTACCGGATGCCTCCACGGGCCCGTGGCTTCGCCAACCCCGGAGCCGTCGGCCAGCCGCGCGACGGCATCCCCCTGGCGAGCTACGCGATCTTCGATGCGGCGTCCTCGACCTTCGACATCCACCGCGTCGCCTACGACGTCGAGCGCGTCGTCGCGTCGGTCGAAGCGGCCGGGTACCCCGCCGTGCTGGGCGCCCGCCTGCGGGTCGGCCAGTGAGCCCCGGCGCGACCGGCGACCGGCTCGCGCCGTCGGTGCCGTCCGACGGCGAAGCCGCCGAAGCGCTCGCCATCATCGGCCACGACGCGGCCCGTGCCGAACTCGTTCGGCTGGCCACGCAGGGCGGTGTGCACGCCTTCGCCTTCTACGGTCCCGCGGGCGTCGGGCGACGCGCCGTCGCCCGCTGGTTCGCGGCGTGCCTCAACTGCGAGGCCGCATCGCCCGAGGCGCGGTCGCGCACGGCCGAGCCCTGCGGGCGCTGCGCGAGCTGCCGCCGCTTCGCGGCCGGCGCCCACCCGGACTACCGGGAGGTGGCGCCGCCGGCGACCACGTCGACCGGGCGCCGCCAGCGCCGGCCCGAACTGCGCATCGGCCAGCTGGTGCGGCGCCAGGGCGGCGACGACGATCCGCTGGCCCCGTGGCTCGAGCAGCGGCCGCACGATCGGGTGAAGGTGGGCGTGATCGACGGCGCCGAGGCCCTGAATCCGGCCGCCGCCAACGCCTTCCTCAAGGTGCTCGAGGAACCGCCGTCCTGGGCACGCATCGTGCTGATCGCGCCGAACGCGGCGTCGCTGCTGCCCACGGTGGCGTCGCGCTGCACGCCGGTGCGCTTCGGGCCCGTCGATCCCGACGTGATCGAGCAGCACCTGCCCGGCTGGGCCGGTCACCCGGCCCTGCGCCTGGGGCGCCCCGGACCGCTGATGGTGGACGACGAGACCCGCGAGCGGATCGACGCCCACCGCGAGGCCGCCGACGGCTTCGCTCGGGCGCTGGAGCGCGACCTCGACGCCGCGCTCGACGCGGCCGACGCCCTCGAGAAGGCGTGGGCCGACGCCACCCCGCTCGATCCGGGCGATCTGCTGCGTTCGGCCATCGCCGAACGCTACCCCGGCTTGCGCGGCGCGGCCGAGTCGGCGATCGAGCGCTGCGAGACGGCGCTGGAGGCCTACGCCAACGCCGGCCTGGCCGTCCAGCGTCTGACGCTCGAGCTGCGCGGTCTCCTGCGCGAGCATCGACGGGCCCGCAGGGCGGCACCGTCGACCGGCTGAACCGCCGTCTTCAGTTCGAGCTCTTGCCCTTCCCGCCGCGGACCCGTTCGACCTCGTCCGCCGGGAAGGAGTCGATCGAGCCCTCGTCGGTGCGCAGGTCGACCGTCCCCTTGATCGGGTTCAGCTTGATCACCTTGCCGCACGTGCCCGTGGCCTCGTGGCAGGCGCGGCCGCCCTTCTTGGGCATGCCCTTGAGGAGGGTTCGATACATGTCGTGCTCGAACTGCAGGCAGCACATCAGGCGCCCGCACGGCCCCGAGATCTTCTCGGGGTTGAGCGGCAGCTGCTGGTCGCGGGCCATGCGGATCGACACCGAGTTGAAGCTCTGCATCCAGGTCGAGCTGCACGACCCCTGTCCGCAGGCGCCCAGCGTCCCGATCATGCGTGCCTGATCCCGGGGGCCGACGTTCGTGAATTCGATGCGCGCGCCGGTGTAGCGCACGAGCTCGCGCGCCAGGTAGCGGAGCGGGGGCTGGCTCTCGCTCGAGTAGCTGACGACCAGCAGGCTCTCGTCGAGGGTGAACTCGAGCGCGACGATCTTGACGTCCGCTCCGTGCTGGCGGGCACGGGCGCGAACCATCCACTTCAGGTCCTCGGCCTTCGCCTTGAGCGCGGCTTCGCGCTCGACGTCGTCGGGCTCGACGCTGCGCACCACGTGCCCGATGGGGTGGCCGTGGTCGCGGACGTCGGTGCGAACGACGCCCACCTCCAGGCCGCGCCGCGTCGACACGACGCAGCGCTGCCCGAGCGCCGGCGGCGTCGGCGGCACCTCGACGTAGTGCACCTTGGGTCCGTTGTCGAATCGAATGCCGATGCAATCCGGCATGGGGTCGTCCTTTCGGCCGGGACGGCGGCGCCCGGCGGCGCCGCACTCCGGCGGAGTGGCGGGGGATGCACGAGTGTACCGCTTCCGAGCCGAACGCGCGGCGACGGCGCCGGACGGTCCGTCGGGGCGGGCCGTCGATCCGGGTCGCTGGCAGGAGGCCCGTGCCCGCGGGCGGTCACGCGGGCGATCGCCACGTCGCCCGGTGCAGGTCGCCCTCCCGGGCCGCCCGCAGGGCGCCTCAACCGGCGAACAAGCCGCCTTGGGCGACGGGACGGAAGCTCCGACGGTGCACGGGGCACGGTCCCAGCCGGTCGAGCGCCGCGCGGTGTCCCGGCGAGCCGTAGCCCTTGTTGCGCGCGAAGTCGTACCCCGGCCAGGCAGCGTCCAGATCGACCATGCCCGCGTCCCGAACCGTCTTGGCGAGGATGCTGGCGGCGGCCACCTGCGCCGATCGTTGATCGGCCCGCGGGGGAGCCAGCTCGGCCCTGCAGACCCCGAGCCGGAGGTAGTCGGTCACGAGGCCGGCCGGACTCGGGCGCAGGGCGGCGATCGCCCGCGCGGCGGCCAGGTGCGTGGCGCCGAGCACGTTGCGCTCGTCGACCTCGTCCGCGCTCGCCGACGCCACCGCCCAGCTCAGCGCAACGGCGCGGATGCGGTCGGCGAGCGCCTCGCGTCGCGCCGGACCGATCTGCTTGCTGTCCCGCACCGGCAGACCGTGCCGCACGGGGAGGATCACCGCCGCCGCCACCACCGGTCCGGCCCAGGCCCCCCGCCCCGCTTCGTCGACGCCGGCCACCGGCGCGTACCCGGCACGCCAGAGCCGAGCTTCGAAGGCGAAGTCGGGCGCGCCCGCCGCCACCGCCCTAGTCGGCCGAGATGGCGACGTTCGGTGCGGCGACGTCGGCCGGCACGTTCGCCGGAATCGTGAAGAAGAAGGTGCTGCCCTTGCCGATCGCCGACTCCACCCAGATCTTCCCGCCGTGCTTCTCGACGGCGAGCTTGCAGAAGGTGAGGCCCATGCCGGTGTCGTAGCGGTCGTGCACCGTGTGCCGCGACTGCTCGAAGGCGTTGAAGATGCGGCGCTGATCGGCCTCGGGGATCCCCTCCCCGTCGTCGCGGACGGACCGCACGAATTCGTCGTCCTGCAACCAGGCGCGGAAGTCGATGTAGCCGCCGCGTCGGGTGTGCTTGATCGCGTTCGCGATGAGGTTCGCCAGCACCCGCCGCAGCAGGTTGGGATCGGCGTTGATCGACTCGGCCTCGGGGCGCACCAGGAAGCCGAAGTTGCGGTCGCGGGGTCCGCCCGAGACGTCGCCCAGCGCCTCCTTGGCCAGATCGCTGAGGCTCTCGATCGTCTCCGGGTGGTAGGGCATGTGCCCTTCCTTCATCCGGCGCACGTCGAGGATGTTCGCGGCGAGGTTGAGCAGGTGCTGCGATTCGCTGCGGGCCATGCCGAGCAGCTCGTCGAGGCCGTCCCCATCGGTGTCCGCGTCCTTGAGAAGTTCGAGGCTGTGATCGAGCAGACCCATGACGCTGGCGATCGGGCTCTTGAGGTCGTGCACGAGCATGTGCGTGAGGTCGTCCTTCACCCGCTCGCTCTCCTGGTACGCCTGCTCGAACTCGCGTGCGTTCTCGAGGGCCGTGCGCAGGGCGCGCTCGCGGTCGCGGCGGTCGAGCAGCCGGGCGAGGTAGGCCTCGAGGAGTTTCGGCTGGGTCGGAAGCGGCAGGAACACGTCGGCGCCCGACGCGATCGCCTGTTCGGCCACGTCGGGTCGATTCGGCCCGAGGTAGACGAAGGGCACGTCGGCGAGCCCCTTGCGTCGACGCAGCAAGGTCACGAGGTCGAGCTGCGGCACCTGCGCCACGAGGGCGTGCTCGACGATCAGCGCGTCGGGCACCTCGCCCCGCGTGTGGTAGAGCAACTCCTCGACGTCGGTGAAGATGTCGGCGCCCATGCCGGCCTGCTCCACGAGTCCGCGGAGACCGACGCCGCGCTCCTCCGAACTCATGGCAATCAACACGTGCGGGCGACCCTCACTCATCTCGGTCGACCATACCAGGGACGGAGATCCCGCGTCGTGTCCTTTCTGGCATCGCTCTGCGCCGCCGAGCGCCGTCTGCGACGGGCTGTCGGGCCGCTGGGGCGACGCGCCGGGAAGCCGACCGCCGACCGGGTTCGCGTCCGCACGCCGCACCCCGGGCTGCGGAGCACCGTCGCGCCCGCGGCCCGTTGCTAGCATGCCGTGTGTTCGGAACGCCCCTGACCTTCGCCGCCCCGTGGGTGTTGCTCGCGCTCCTCGGCCTGCTCGCCCTGCCGCGCCGGCGGGGCTGGCCGCTGCGCTTCGCAGCGCTCGGGCTGCTGATCGTGGCCCTGGCCCAGCCGCAATTCGCGCGCCCGGGCGACGACGTCGCCGTGCTCGTCGACGTCTCCGACTCCCTCGCCGACACGGCCCTCGACGCCGTATCGGCCTTCGACTTCGGCGAGCTGGCCGAGCCGCCGTCGACCTACGTGTTCGCGGCCGACGCGGTGCGGGTCGAGCCCGGATCCCCGCCCCCGGCCGGGCTTCCGCGGGGCGAGACCGATCTCGCCCGCGCCCTGCAGGTCGCGGCCGCCGGGGGCGCCGACCGCATCCTCGTCGTCAGCGACGGCGGGGCGTCGCGCGGCGACGCGCTGGCGACCGTGCCCGACGTCCCCGTCGACGTGCTCGCCCTCCCGAGCCGTCCCAACGCCCGGCTCGCCGCGCTGCTCGCGCCCGACACCGCCGCGCCCGGCGAGACGGTCGAGGTCGTCGCGATCGTCGAGAGCGACCGGGCCACGGACGTGGTGCTGCGCCCCAGCGTCGGCGGGCGCCCGCTCGCCCCCGTGGTGCGGCGCATCGAGGCCGGTCGAACCGCGTTCGACATCGCCTTCGCGATCGAGGGGACCGAAGCGGTCGACGTTCGCGCCGACCTCGAGGTCGGCTTCGACCAGCCCACCCGCGACGACGGCCTGAGCGCCGCCATCGACGTCGCCGCCGACGATCCCGTCCTCGTGCTCGGCGATCCGGCCGTGGCCGATCTCCTCGCGGTGCAGGGCTTCGACGTGGTGCGCGGCGACGAGTCGCGGGTGCGGATCCCGTTCGACTACTCGGCGGTCGTGGTGCGCGAGGGGGCGGGGCGTTTCACGCCCGGTCAGCTCGAGCTGCTGCGCGACTACGTCGACACCGGTGGGGGGCTCCTCATGACGGGCGGACCCGACAGCTTCGGATTCGGCTCCTGGTACCGCACGCCGGTCGAGGCGGCGCTCCCGGTGGACACCGATCTGCGCACCGACGTCGCCCTGCCGCTCGTGGCGTTGGTGATCGTGCTCGACCGCTCGCAGTCGATGTCGACCGGCACCCCCAGCAAGATCGACCTGGCGAAGGAGGGCGCCATCGGCGTCGTCGAGCTCGCCTACCAGGACGACCTGCTCGGCATGATCGCGTTCAGCGACGCCGACCAGGCGGAGTGGGTCTTCGAGCTGCGACCGGCCACCGACCGCGGCAAGCTCGTCATGCTGCAGCGCATCCTGTCGGTGGGCACGGAGGGCGGGACCGTCCTCGAGCCCGCCTACCGGATGGCCCTTGACGCGCTCCGCGCCACGAACGCGGCCGTGAAGCACGTGATCATCCTGTCCGACGGGAAGCTCTACGACGGGCAGGGCGCCTTCGCCGCGCCCGATCCGATCGACTTCGGGACCCTGGCCGGCGAAGGGCTCGGCGACCGCATCACGACCTCGGCGATCGCGATCGGCGAGGCGGCCGACTTCGAACGCCTCGAGTCGATCGCCGAGGCGGGCGGGGGCCGCTACTACGAGGCGCTGGACGTCTCGACCCTGCCGCGCATCTTCACGAACGAGGCCCTGACCGCGACCCGGTCGCTGCTGCGCGACGAGCGGTTCACGCCGGTGGCGCGGGCCCACCCGCTGATGCCGCCGCAGGCCGAGCCTCCGGGCGCCGACGCCTACATCGCCACGACCCTGAAGTCCGACGCCGAGATGTTGATCGAAGCGCGCGACGGCGAGCCGCTGCTCGCGGTCCGTCGGCAGGGCCTCGGGCGCACGGCGGCGCTCACCACCGATCTCAACGGCTTCGCCGGCGCCTTCGGCACCTGGTCGGACCTCCCCGCGCTGCTGGGCACGGTCACCCGCTGGCTGCAGGCCGACCCCGCGGCGGTGTCGGTCGAGGTGCGCCGCGACGGGTCGGATCTGCGCGTCACCGTCGATGCCGTCACCACCTTGAATCTGGACGAAAGCCCAGGCTTCGGAGCCGTCGATGTCGTAGGCGGCCGGTGCCGGACCTTCAACAT